>DOVP01000044.1:779-5471 GCA_003520025.1 Phycisphaerales bacterium | reverse complement strand
TCATCGATTGTCCGGACCTGATGGTCAACACACATGCCACGTTCCGCTGGCGGCATGGTCTGTTCAGTGCCTTTGACTTTGATCAGATGGAGAAACTCAAACCTGACCTTTTCATATGCTTGCTCGACAACATCGAGATGGTGCATCACCGCCTCCATGCCGAGCACGACATCGACGCAACCCTCAAGGACTGCATGGTATGGCGAGAAGAAGAAATTCTCGCGACCGAACTACTCGCCAGTGCCATGGGTTGCGCCGACCAGTTCTACATTCTCAGTCGTGGTCGCCAGCAGGACACCGTGGAGACATGCCTGCGATTGGTGACGCGGCCGGAGATGAAACGGGTGTATCCGTCCTTTCCGATGAGTCATGTGGTAGACATGCCCGATGTGCTGGCTGAGATCGGCCGTTTCAGAGATGCGCTGGCCGAACACTTCATTACGTTCGATCCCGCAGACGTCGATGAGAAACTCCTGCTCGACCGCGCCATCGAGGCTGCGAAGACCGGAGAGGACTGGATTGACGTGACGCCCCACGCCTACGGTGGACGAGAGGGCACCGAACTTCGAGTGCGGGTCCGCGAGGTGCTCGACATCGCGGGTGATGTCGATGGGCAGATCTACATGCGGGATTTCAAGCTCATCGACCAGAGCGACATGATCGTCTCGCTCGTTCCAGAACTTCCAGGCGGCGTTCCCGGGCTCTCCAGCGGCGTGGAGCGTGAACTGCAGCACGCGTGGGAGCACACCAAGGAAGTCTATGTGGTGTGGAAGCCAGAGAAGCCGCCCTCACCGTTCATCACGGAGACCGCCACGAAGATCTTCCCGGATGTCGATTCCGCGCTTGCATACTTCGAGCGAGAGCGGATGTTCGCACCGGGGAATCTTTTCGGTCACTGAATCCGAACTGATGGTGACGCGGCGCATCAAGTTGACGGTCGCCTACGACGGCACACACTTCTTCGGTTGGCAGAAGCAGCACCCCCCGGAAGAGGAACCCCTTCGTACTGCGCAGGGTGTACTTGAGCAGGCCGTCCGGGCGGTTGTGCGTGAAGAGGTATCGGTTCATGGCGCCTCTCGTACCGATTCGGGGGTACACGCGGTGGGCCAGGTGGCGGCCTTCGACACGAACTGCGCGATGGATGTCGATCGATTTCCTCCTGCCATTTCGTCGAGGTTGCCGGATGACATACGAGTACTCACAGCAGAGGTCGTACCAGACGAGTTCAACGTGATTGGTGATGTCGTTGCCAAGGAATACGGATACCGGGTCGCGTTCTCCAGGAGAGAAGCCCATGAGCGTCCACTCTTCGATCGGCATCATCTGGCGTGGGTACCGTGGGAACTGGATTTTGAGGCCATGAACACTGCCGCTGCGGCGATTGTTGGCAGGCACGACTTCTCCAGTTTCACCCGCTTGAACCATGGGCGCGAATCGACGGTGCGGGAAGTGACCGCATGTGAGGTTGCCTTGGTGGAAGATCGAGTTGCCGACATCACCGTCCGTGGTGATGGGTTCCTGTGGAACATGGTCCGCATCATCACGGGCACGCTTGTGGAGGTCGGTGCCGGTCGGCGACCTGCAAACTCGATGGCCGCCATCATCTCAGCGGGTGAGCGGTCTGCCGCAGGCGTGACGATGCCTCCGGAAGGCCTGACTCTGCGGTGGATCGAGTACGGCTCACCGGGATGCGGGCGGCAGCGGCAACTTGCTGAGCGGCGGGCGGGCAGTGAACTCTGAGGTGGGCGATACTGTCCGGCGTGAATTCTGACATTCCCCATCAACCGCTCTGGGTTCGAGTGATCCGCCGCAAGTTGGCTCACTCACAGCGACGGTGTGAGCGAGTAGCAGCCAAGGGTGGTCCGCAGGCCCCTGTGATGATCCGCAGGCAACTGAATTCGATGCTGTCCGAGGCTGCAGCCCGCTCGGACTGGCTTGAGGTGGCGATGGTTGCATCGTGGACTGATGCGTTGGAGGTGATCGACCGGTGGATCGAAGAGGCAGCGCCGCCGGACTTGGATACACAACTGGCCCAAGTCGAGCAGCTTCCAGTGCCTGATCGATTCGATGGCTTGCGGGCAATTGTTCCGAACCTGAGTGCATGGGCCTCATCGCCGCGGCGGCGAGCGGCAGTCGGTGCCTGTGTGGCAGTTCGCCAGAGCGGCGGCCCTCGTGAGATCTGCCACGCTGCCGAAGAGACCTTCGAGGTATTGAACGTCGATGATCCGGGCTGCGCCGCTGTCGTCGATCAGTTGGCGGAGTCTGTTCGATTTGCAGGCGAATCGATGGCGGTGCCGGTTCATGAAGGAGCGTGGCCGATTCAGCGCGCGGTTCGACTACTCGATCATCGCTTGCACATGAGACTGGCACAGTTGCCCGCGCAGGCTTCTTGGCTGGCGCAGTGCAATGACGTCTGGACCAGCCCTGGCGCCATGGTGGTCGTGTCGGGCATCATCGAGGACAGCCGCCGCCGACGAAGACTGGCCACCTTGGCAACCGCGTCGTTTTGGCCAGAGGCCGACACGGATCTGAAGCAGAATGTGCTGGAGTGTGTTCGGGCCGTACAGGATGGAACCGATGATGCGGGCACCCATGCGCAGGTGAGATCGATCTGTCAGAAGTGGGGTGAGGTGCCGAGGTTGCCGCTGGCACTCAAGGCGATTGCGTGGCCGGCAGATTCACTGGATCGCATGCACTGGTCGCCTCCGCCGGAAGTTGAAATCGAGGCGGGGCGATTGCTCGAGCGGCTGCAAGCGCGAGCCGAATCTGCAGAGAGGCAGGACATGTGGGCGTGGAGACGCACATCCATGGAGGTGGAGGTTGCAGCGAGGGCGGTGCTTGCATCGCTGCGCGTCCGGGAGTTGGCAGAGTAGTATTCTCGGCCCATGGCACGCATCCTCGTATTCGGTCCGCACCCAGATGATCAGGAACTCGGCATGGGTGGCACGATTGCGCGTCTGGTCGAACAGGGGCACGATGTCGTACTGGTAGACATGACCGATGGTGAGCCGACGCCACACGGCGATCCAGTGACCCGCGCTGCCGAGGCCGCCAAGGCCGCCGAGATTCTCGGTGTGGAGCGGGTGCAGATTGGTTTGCGAAACCGTTTCGTCGAACACACCATCGAAGCGCGGCACGCCGTGGCCGGTGTGATTCGTGAGCACCAGGCCGATGTTCTGTTCGTGCCGTTTCCCGAAGATGCACATCCCGACCACCGGGCCGTCACTTGTATCGTTGAAGACGCCCGCTTTGATGCCAAACTCACCAAGATCGACTTGCCCGGCGAGCCGGTCTATCCAAGGTGGCTCTTCCACTACTACTGCACGCACCTGCGGATCATCCCCGAGCCGTCCTTCCTGATGGATATCAGCGGTTATGAGCAGCGCAAACGCGACGCCATCACCGCCTACGAAACGCAGTTCGTCATTCCAGAGAAGAACCGCCGCGTCGTAGAGTGGGTCGAGTCAGCCGGCCACTACTTCGGCAGCCGCATCGGTGTCAATGCCGCCGAACCCTTCTTCGCCCGTGAGCCGCTCGGGCTGGTTGGCTTGACAGAAATTGTGGGGATTGGATAGCGAAAGGGGTCAGACCCTGGCACCTGCGCCGGTCGACCCAAACCCACCATGCCCCCGTTCGGTTTTGTCCAGTTTCTCTACTTCCGCAATTCTGCAGTGTGTTACCGGTGAAACGATCATCTGGGCGATCCGCATGCCCGGTTCGATGGTGAATGGTTCGGATCCGAGGTTGATTAGCGGCACACACACTTCTCCTCGGTAGTCCTCATCAATGGTGCCAGGGGCGTTGGGCAGGGTGATGCCATGTTTGCTTGCGAGACCGGATCGGGGACGAACCTGACCTTCATGCCCGATTGGCAGCGCGATGGCGATGCCGATGGGGATCATCTCGATGCAGCCGGGTTCGATGACCCGTTCGTGATCGATAGCGGCATGGAGATCCAATCCAGCGGCCCCGTGGGACTGATAGGCAGGGATGGTGGCGAGCGGAGAGAGCCGTTTGATACTGAGCAGTGGGGCAGTCATCAGGCCACGGTACCGAGCGGTCGGCGGTCGCGTCAGGCGGTCTTGCGACGAAGCCTGGAAAGCCCACCGCATGTCATCACGAAGGGTTCATCCTGATCAGGACGCAGCACACGATCGACCGACCGGATGACCGATTCGGCCGCGGTGGCGACAACCATGTCGCTTGAAGAATCACCCTGCGGATCGTGGCGGGGCATGGTTGGTGCGTTGTTGTGTAGTTCTGACACGAGTTGAGCCTTCATCCCTTGCGTGGAAGCCCCGCAGATCTGTATTTCAATCCTCACAATTCTCGACCATTAGACCGCCATCGCTTGAGAATGACAACATTGTTCAGTAGTTCACAAGATCTGACACCGCCGGAAGTTGTGAATGAAATCACAACCCTCCAAATACACCGGACCCACCGAGGATGTTCGGCGGGTCCGGCTTGTGCGAGGACGACGTGCTTCGTGGAACGTAGCCCCTTGCGTATCACGTTGGCTGCTGATGATCGTCGTGGATCCCAGCGGGCCTCTCATCACCACCTATGGGTGGATCTTGCGGTCGTGTGCTCAATTTCAGCATTTCTCGCTGAATGTGCCACTGGTGTTCCTTGATCTTGGCCGGCACCACCACGCGGTGCCCTGTGCAGCCCAAGACTTCGGGTTTGTTG
>DOVP01000044.1:0-440 GCA_003520025.1 Phycisphaerales bacterium | reverse complement strand
TGATCCTCTATCGCCGCGGGCGGGATACACCACGGGCCTCGTCGAGTGCTTGACGAGGCCCGTGGTGGAGAGAGAGGAGAGTCAGAGAGAGAAGAGAATCGTGAGTTGGTGAGTCCCTCGCGGGACTCCTTGAAGTTCGCTGATGCCTGCTCGCTTCACCCCCTACTACGGAGCTTCTTGCCCGGTGTTTGCCGCCCGAGGCAGAAAAATCACATCAATCTCAATAAGGGCCATTTGCGGGCTCCAATCGAGGTTTCTGGGGTCAAATAAGGGGGTTTCAGTGCTGTGTTTCGGAGATCCGTTTGCAGATGCCCGTACTGCTTTGGAGTCGAGTCGGGCGGTCAGCCGAACAGTCGACCGGCATCAAGTCTGCTGTTGCGTCAAGCGGAAGAATCTGTTCAGCCACGCTGAGTAGCGTCGGATGCCATGGTCCCATCGCC
>DOVP01000185.1 GCA_003520025.1 Phycisphaerales bacterium | reverse complement strand
CTTCGCTCCCGCCTTCACCCCCTTTCTTCGCACGACGGCATCTATGCCGAAACGTTCGCGATCTGGCTCATTGCTTTCTCGATCATCTTGATCGCAGCGGCGATACTTGCGGAGGAGTTACCGAAGCACCTGGCCTTGGTGGTATCGATCATTGGATTCTTCGTGAGCCTTGGTGTCTTGGCCTGGCCGGTGATTCGCGGCGTGCCGTGGGAGTCTGTACGGCGAGACATCGGTTGGACACGTGGCCGAGGGTTCGGAATCGAACTGGGATGCGGTGTGGTGGGCTACGCAGCGGCGCTGCCGATTGCGGCTGTAGGCCTCTTGATCTCGATCTTACTCATCCTGCTCGCCGCGCCCGAAGAAGGCGCATCCTCTGCGGCGCATCCCATTGTTGGCGAATTGGCCGGTGGCGGCTGGGGCGTCCGAATACAGGTGCTGCTGATGGCGAGCGTAGCGGCGCCTGTGGTGGAGGAAACCATGTTCCGCGGAGTGCTGTACCGGCAGGTACGCAGCGCTGCAGGTCAACTGGCGCCGTGGTTGTCGATTGCGGCGGCGGCTGGAGCCACATCACTGATCTTTGCGCTCATTCATCCGCAGGGCCTGCTGGCCGTCCCCGCGCTTGCGTCGCTGGCAGTCGCGTTTTCACTGGCGCGCGAATGGCGAGGGAGCCTTATTGCTCCGATGGTCATGCACGGGGTATCCAATGGCATCGTGATGGCGATGCTGATGGTGATGCTTGGGTAGGGGGCTGACCGCTCAGCTCACCGAAATGGTGGGCTGTTCGGCGGCGGCTACTCGGATGGCGACCTGCCGGGCAAGTTCTCCAGCGAGGTGATCGATGGCCGCGGTGATGTCGTTGCTGATCTCGAAGTTGCTAAGCGGTGTGCCCGCATCTGCGTTCTGCCGCATTGCAATGTGCAGCGGCAGCGGGCCGAGAAAGGGGATCGCCATGTCGGTCGCCATTTGTTCGGCGCCGCCGCGGCCAAAGAGGTCGTATTCGACGCCGTCATCGGCAACAAACCAACTCATGTTCTCGACCACACCAACGATTGGCACGCCGAGTTCTTCAAACATCCGCACCGCGCGCCGAGCATCGTCCTGCGCAACTCGCTGCGGGGTGCAGACGATCACTGCGCCAGCAAGCGGCAGTGCTTGCGCCAAGGACAGCGGCACATCACCTGTACCAGGTGGAAGATCGACAATGAGATAATCGAGTTCGCCCCAGTCGGTCTGGAGCAGCAGTTGTGAGAATGCCTTGTGCGCCATCGGGCCCCGCCAGATCATCGGCTTCTCCGGATCGACGAGTTTGCCGATCGTCATGGCTTTGATGCCATGTACGTCAAACGGCACCAGAATGTTGCCCTTGGCGACCGGATCAAGATCGTCGAGTCCGAGCATGGTTCCGAGCGATGGTCCGTAGATGTCGCCATCGAGCAGGCCGACCGTAGCGCCTGCTCGCGAGAGCCCGAGGGCCAGCAACGTCGAAATGGTGGACTTTCCGACGCCGCCCTTACCAGCGCCCACCGCAACGACATGTCGTACCCCCGGAAGTACATCACGCGATTGAGTCGGTGGGGGAGAGGTGAATTCGATGGTGATGTTCGGCGATGCGTCTCCTACGGCCTTGGCGATGGCCTGCTCGGCGTCGCTTCGGATGCGATCTTTCATCGGGCAGGCTGGCGTGGTCAACTCGATGATGACTCGAATGTCTTGCCCGTCCACCTCGATGGACTGCACCATGCCGAGCGTGACGAGATCTTGCTTCAGGTCCGGATCCTCGACGCTGCGGAGGGCCTCTCTGATGTCTGATTCTTGAATGGGCACAGGGACGCTCCAAAGGGGGGGATGGCTGGACACAGCGTGACGTAGGATGATATCGACAGGGAATGGCCGCTTCGCCGGTTCATCCCGCCGCCCCAAGGAGCGTGTCTGATGAACATGTCACTGATTCTTGCGTCCGTTTTGGTTTCTTCGGCCTACGTCGTGGCCAACCAAGAGGAGTGGGACCCGACATCCCCGGCTGATACCGCCAAACAGCAGGACGATTCGGCTGGCGAGGCGCAGGAAGCACCGCTCGCTGGTCCGGATGTGCAGTCGCAGGGCGGCGGCGAGCGGGACGCGATGCGGCCGCCAGGTGACGCTCCGATGGGTGGCGACGGTGTGCAGTCGTTGCTCGCAAGGCGATGTGGAAAGTGCCATGGAGCGGAGAAGCAGGAGGCGGGCGTTCGAGTCATGCCGATCGAAATGCTCTTCGATGGTGACAGCCGTGATTGGGTGGTCGTGCCGGGCAACCCTGAGCAGAGCGAGTTGCTGACTCGGGTCAGCCTGCCGCGAGAGCATGAGGACATCATGCCCTCCAAGGGCGAACCACTCAGCGAAGCGGAAGTCACCCGCATCCGCGAATGGATCAAGAGCAACGGCACGAAGGAGAAACTGATCGAAGCGGCTGGTTCGATGGATGGTGGCGCCAACCGCGTCGATCCTCGTACGTGGGCGGCTGTCTACATGTCGCTTGAGTTGACCAGCGTTCAGCGGCAGGCCGCCATGAAGACACTCGACGCATTGCGATCGCAGATAGGTGATCGCCGCCAGAGGGGTACCGATCAGCAGAAAGATGCACCCCCCCCCGGCTCCCGCGAAGCGGAGTCGACCAGACGTGACAACCGCCAACAACGCCAACTCATGCAGCAGAAGGTCGCCGAAGCGCAGGAAGCCTTGTGGGCTGCTTTGACGTCCAGTCAGCAGACGGCGATGCGTACGATTCTGGAAGATCCGCAGGCGATCAAGCAGGCCCGGCGATCGCAGGGTGGCCGGGCACCGGGTGGACAACGTCGCCCCGGTGGGCGACCGAAATAGCGGAAAAAATACGTCTACCTGACCCCTTTTCGGGCTTTCCGTGAGGTTGGCGCCCCGCCAGGCGGCGGCGGTCTCTACGATCTCCGTTTTCCCCGAATTTTGGAGCCTATTTCATGTCAGTTGGATCGCTCATTCCACCGCATGGTGGCACGCTCATCAACCGCATTGTGTCTGAGACCGAGGCCGCCACGCTCCGCGAAGAAGCCGCGTCGCTTCCCCGGATCGAACTGTCTTCCAAGCAGGCTTGTGATCTTGAGATGATCGCCATCGGCGCGTTCAGCCCGCTCACAGGTTTCGCCTGCAAGGCAGACTTCGAGTCGATCTGCAACACCATGCGGCTCGCCAATGGAACGATCTTTCCGATTCCCGTGACGCTCGCGGTCGATGACGATGTCAAAGCCACACTGAGCGAAGGTGGCCGGGCTGCGTTGTGCCACTCCGATGGCACTCTGCTTGCAGTGATGGACGTCGATGAGATCTATGGACACGATCGTGACATCGAAATGAACGGCGTGTTCCGGACGACCGATGAAGCTCACCCCGGTGTCAAGGCCGTCATGGATGAAGGTGACTGGCTCGTCGGCGGCGACATCCACGTATTGACCGTCACACCGGAGCACGAGCCGGGCGAGCAGTTCACCGAGTATCGCCTTTCGCCTGCAGCGACCCGCGCTGCGTTCGAAGACAAGGGCTGGTCAACCGTGGCCGCCTTCCAGACCCGCAACCCGATCCACCGCGCTCACGAGTACCTCTGCAAGTGCGCTACCGAGATTTGCGACGGTCTGCTCATCCATCCGCTCGTAGGTGAGACCAAGCCCGGCGATATCCCGGCAGACGTCCGCATGAAGTGCTACGAGACCATCATCGAGCACTACTTCGTTCCCGAGTACACGATGCTCAGTGTGATGCCCGCCGCGATGCGGTATGCCGGTCCCCGCGAAGCGGTGCTGCATGCATTGGTTCGACAGAACTATGGCATCTCCCACTTCATCGTGGGTCGCGACCATGCTGGCGTGGGCGACTACTACGGCACCTACGACGCGCAGGAGATCTTCAACGACATGAACGAAGGCGATCTCGCCGTCACGCCGCTGAAGTTCGAGCACGCCGCTTGGAGCAACAAGGCGCAGGGCATGGTGTCGGCCAAGACCTTCCCCAAGATCAAGGGAGATCAGATCTTCCTCAGCGGCACCAAGGTGCGTGAACTCCTGGCACAAGGCGATCGCCCACCTGCCGAGTTCAGCCGCCCGGAGGTGGCCGATGTCCTCATCGAGTGGGCCACCGCGGCGGAACCAGTCGCTGGCTGATTGAACCATATTCACCTTTTTAGATTCAACGGAGTACAACCAATGGCCGAACAGGTCGCAACCAATGTTCACTGGCATGATGGCGTCGTGACGCCCGAAGAGCGGAAGGCCTGCATGAAGCAGACCGGCGGAACGGTGTGGTTCACAGGGCTCTCCGGAAGCGGCAAGAGCACCGTCGCCGTGGCGCTTGAGCAGGTGCTGTGCGCTCAGGGCAACCCGGTGTATCGCCTTGATGGCGACAACATCCGCATGGGCCTCAACAAGAACCTCGGCTTCTCTGCCGAGGATCGCGCCGAAAACATCCGCCGTATCGGCGAGGTGTGCAAACTCTTCTCGGATGCCGGCGTCGTGACGCTGGCCTCCTTTATCAGCCCCTACAAGGTCGACCGTGACGCGGTTCGCACCTTGCATGAAGAGGCCGGCATTCCCTTCATCGAGTGTTATGTGGAAGTCCCTCTTGATATCGCCGAGGAACGCGATCCGAAGGGTCTCTACAAGAAGGCCCGCGCAGGCGAGATCAAGGGTTTCACCGGCATCGATGATCCCTATGAGGAGCCGGAAAACGCCGAACTCGTGCTGCACACCGGCGACCAGACCCTCGAAGAGTCGGTCACCGAAACGCTCGCGAGTATTACCGATCGGGGCTTGCTCGCCTGAGCAGTCCGTTCTTCAGTTCCAATTGCAGCAACGCCGCGATCCTAAGATGATCGCGGCGTTGTCGTAGTGGGTCTCATCGACTCCCGATGCCCTCGCGGCGTAGCCCTGCCTGCTCACGACCCTCCGTACATCACGATGTCATCGAATTCCTTGAGACGGTCATGGTCATTTTCGGATGCAGGAAACTCGTCTGGAGGAATGGGGACGCCGGTCGTGTCATCCTTTGGACCGTCGTGGCGAGCGAAGTAAATCCCATCAGGCCCTGGAGACAACATCGCGTAGCCAGATCGACCCGTTCCGAGATAGTCAGGATCTCCTTCATCACCATACTCCCACCGCATCGCCGGATGCGAGAGCAAGAGATAGAGCCAGTACTCGCGTTCAAGTGACTCACATTGATCACCGATACGGCTGCCACGGGCTGACTCACCACTTCGGCAGAGTTGCCGCTCCTGCAACTGTCCGAGATTCGTCGCGCCGAGGTAGCGGTCGATGCCATTCAATCTGAATTGGGGCAATACGCCGGGACCTCCTGGAAGGATGGGGCCGCTGTCCCGCTCTCGTCGAAAGACGATGATTGGCTGCCCCCAAGCATCGACCAGATCCGGAAGTGCCGTAAAGCCAGCGGTGATGGCTTGGTTGTCTTCTCCATCCGGCAGTTCCGAACTGTTGCCATATCCCCACACCCACTGTTCGAGTAATTCATGCTCCTTGGGCGAGAGGTAGGGCGAGTAGTCCTGCCCATTGATCCACGGCCCTTCACCAATACGTGGGGTTCTGACTACGACCTGATACGTGATGTCATGGTCTGAGTCGGTCAGCGTGAAGCTGAGTGGCTCCACGCCGTCTTCACTCACGGCCGCATCCTTGAATCGGTTGTATTCCGCTTCGAGACTCGGGCTCAGGGGGATGTCGTTACTCATGGGGCTGACTCGGGCACCACCCATCAGATGCAGCAGAATGTTCTGCGTGTTGGTCATCCACGCGTCGGCGGACCCGCCCGTATGGAGCGCCGCTATGGGGACGATGCCTGGCATGGTTCCATGTTCGAGCACAAACGAATCGATTGCCGCGGAGAGCGACTCCATGGTTGCCTTTGTCCGCATCGCCCGCGCGGCATTGGTTGCGCCACCGACTGCGACGAGCAGAATGCCCGCAAGCACACCGATGAGAGCAATCACCACAAGGATTTCGACGAGCGTGAAGGCGGTCCGGCGTTGGCCGCGATGGGGGGGTGTCATGGATGTTTCTCCGGGGCGTAATCCCACATCAGGATACTGCCAGAGGGCGGTGACGGTTCCACTTCTTTACAGGGCTGCAAGCCGCTGCGCCGTATCGAGTTCAATCAGTTCGTCGATGAGTCCCTGCAGATCGCCCTGAAGCAACCCCTGCAGTGGGAATGAGCGGCTGATGCGGTGATCTACCACGATGGCATCCTTGTAGCGGTAGGTGCGGATTTTTTCTGCTCGTGAGCCGCTGCCGATCATGGCATGGCGGCTCTGGGCCCGCTCGGCTTCCTGTTCGGCCCGCTGCCGCTCGTACAGTCGGGCACGCAGCAGTTTCCATGCTTTCTGGCGGTTCTGCGCCTGGCTCTTGGTGTCCTGCATCCGCACCTCGATGCCGGTGGGTTCGTGGATGAGATGCACGGCCGTCGAGACCTTGTTGACGTTCTGCCCACCGGGACCGGTTGCGGTCGTGATCATTTCTTTGACGTCGCTGGCGTCGAGATCGATCTCTACTTCTTTGGGTTCCGGTAGCACGGCAACGGTGGCGGTGGAGGTATGCACCCGACCCTGCGACTCGGTGGCCGGTACGCGTTTGACCTGATGGGTGCCGCCTTCGTAGCCGAGGCAGGACCAGGCTCCTTCGCCGGATACCGAGATGGTGGCCGATCGGACGCCGCCTTGTTCACCGACCGACATGTCGAGGTCTTCCACGGTCCATCCGCGGATTGCAGCAAATCGGCGGTACATGTCGAGCAGATCGCCCGCCCAGAGTGCCGCTTCGTCGCCGCCGACACCGGCCCGAAGTTCCAGGATGAGTGATCCGATGGAGTCATCATCGGCGTGGACGAGCCGCGCTTGCAACGCCGCTGCGAGCGTGTCGGCCCGGGATTCGAGGGCCTCCAATTCCTCGCGGATCATTGATCGCAACTCGTCGTCGGTTTCGGCCTTGAGCAGCGACTCCGTCTCCACATGTTCCGTCCGCGTATCGGCCCAGGATCGGTACGGCATGACGATCCGCTCGAGGGCGGCGCGGCGAATCGATACTTCCCGCACACGGATGTGGTCGCACGTGACCTCTGGCGTGAGCAGTTCGGCCTGACATCGGTCAAACTGTTCGGCCAGTTCGTCGAGTTTGGCGATGAGATTATCGGGGAGTTCGATCATCAGGTGGCATGAGGGTACCCGGCAGCGCATGAAGAAGCCGTACCCGGCAAGGGGTACGGCTTGAGAGAACTCGAGGAGGGGGATCTACTTCTGTTTCTTCTTCTTGAAGTAGTCACCCTTGAACTTGTTCTGGAACTTCTCGACCCGCCCGGCAGTATCCACGAACGAGGACTTGCCGGTGTAGAAAGGATGCGAACCGGACCAGATCTCCACCTTCATCTCAGGCACGGTAGCGCCCACGGTCATGATGACCTCTCCGCGGTACGTGACTTGGCACTCGGGGTAGTACTCAGGATGGGTGTCTTTCTTCATGGTCAGGGCATCTCCAGAGGCGGCGAGGATTGTCCGGCAGACCCACCGCCGAGCCCCGCAGGATACGGCCCCCGCCGAGATTGTCAAGGTCCGTTGCCCACCGAGTGGTTGCCCGGTATCTTGTCCTGTCTTGGCAGGCCTGCAACGGTACTGGCCGAGCCACATCTCGATCCCCTGTAGCTCAATTGGTAGAGCGAGCGGCTGTTAACCGCTAGGTTGCTGGTTCGAGTCCAGCCGGGGGAGTTCACCTCAAGCTCTGCTGACACACGTGCCGACAGGGTCTTTTCGATGAATTCCCATCAACACACTCAGGAGCTCATGCCCATGTATTCTCGCGTTGTACGCACTCGACTGTCCAGCATTTCAATCGCCATCCTCGCGGCAGTCGCGATCGCCGGATGTCAGTCCACGAGTCCGATCTGCTGTCCAACCGCTTTTTCGAGTGATTCGGCTGTCTGCTGTCCTCCGACCGCAGGCGACATTGCCGGTGTCCGCGCGGCAAACGATGCGTTCTATGCGGCGCTCAACGAGATGTTTGTTGGCAACATCACCCCGATGGAGGCGGTGTGGTCGCACGAATCGGATGTCTCGCAGCTCGGTCCGATGGGTGGGCGCATTGTTGGCTGGGATGCTGTTGGAAAAGAGTGGCGGCGAGAAGCTGCGCTCAAACTCGGCGGCAAGGTTGTGGCTGAGAACATGCAGGTGGTCGCAGGGCCGTGCATGGGGTACACCGTCACAGAGGAAGTGGGCGAGAACATGACGGCTGACGGCAAGCCAGTTGAAGTGCGATTTAGAGCGACGAACATCTTCCGCAAGGAGCAGGGCGGCTGGAAGATGGTCCATCACCACACCGACCTCTCCGCAGGCTTGATTGGCGCGACTGGCGAAGTGAAGTAGCGGGCACGGGGCAGGCCCGCTTATTTGCAGGTCATGCGTCAACTCGTCAGGCAGCCCCGTCGCCCCAAGCCTCCGAGAGCGGACATGATCCCTCCAAGAGCGTGAGGCTGTCGGACCAGTAGTGCGTCCATCGCAAGCCGTCGTCGAGATCGCGTTCAATGACCCACAGTTCCCCGACATCCGCCATCAGGCGATGCCCCGTTCGGGTGACGGTTGCCCCCCAGCGAACGGTGCCCCGTGCCAGCACGCGTTGCGGGTCTTCGCACAGCGTGGTCACCGACAAACTGAGCCACTCGTGGGACTCATCACAGAGCGGCCTGTGCATCGCTTGATGCTCCGCAATGCTGACCCATGCCCCGTCGGGGAGGAGCAGTCCACCGGTGAGAAACATGCCTGCAGCCTCATGGCCGTCGCTGCTGCTGCCGACAATCGCCCAGAAGCGAATGGCAAGTTCTTTGACGTTCTCGGCGGTGATCATTCAATGGCTCCTGTCTGTATGAAGAACCGGCCGCGAATCCACAACGCCACCCAGACGAGACCGATCAGAACCGGAACTTCTACGAGTGGGCCGATGACGGCGGCGAAGGCGGCTCCGTTGCTGATGCCGAAGACGCCGATGGCGACCGCGATCGCGAGTTCGAAGTTATTGCTCGCGGCGGTGAATGAGAGGGTGGCACTCTGCGGATAATTCGCTCCTGCGAGTTTGCTCATGACGAAACTCAGCAGGAACATCACCACGAAGTAGATCAGTAGCGGTATCGCGATGAGCAGCACATCAATGGGTTGGTTGATGATCTTCTCGCCCTGCGTCGAGAACATCACGATGATGGTGAACAACAGGGCGATCAGCGTAATCGGCGAGATCTTGGGGATGAACACGCCGTGATACCAATTCTTGCCTCGTGTTTTCACCAGAATCAGACGTGTCAGCCCGCCAGCGATGAATGGGATGCCCAGATAGATGAATACGGTCGTCGCAATCTCGCCCATGCTGATCGCCACTTCGCTGCCTGTGAGCCCGAAAAGTGGGGGCAGTACGGTGACGAACACCCACGCATAGATGCTGTAGAAGAGCACCTGGAAGATCGAGTTGAAGGCGACGAGCCCCGCGGCGTATTCGGAATCGCCATCGGCCAGATCATTCCACACGATGACCATGGCAATACAGCGAGCGAGCCCGATCATGATGAGGCCGACCATGAACTCCGGGTGATCTCGCAGAAAGAGGATCGCGAGGGCGAACATCAGGATCGGGCCGATGATCCAGTTCTGAATCAGTGAGAGCCCGAGGATCTTGACGTTTCGAAGTACATCTCCGAGCTCCTCGTACTTCACCTTGGCAAGCGGCGGGTACATCATGAGGATCAACCCGATCGCAATAGGGATGCTCGTGTTGGAGCCTTCGCTATGAAGTGAGCCAATCCAAGTACCGAAGTCCGGTGTGAAGTATCCGATCGCGACACCGATGCCCATGGCGAGGAAGATCCACAGCGTCAGGAAGCGGTCGAGGACGCCAAGTCGTTTGGGGCGTGGGGGGGTCATTCAGGTGGCGGAGGGTATCCGGGGGCGGGTGGGCCATGAGGCGGCTGAAGGATCAGTCGACCTCTTTCCCAGAGTCGATGGCGAGCCCGCTGCCGATAAATCGATGGCCTTCGCTGGTGGGCTTGTTGCGTATGGCTCAGCGATTCGCTTCACTTGCGACGTTTCTTGAAGCCCTTACTCGGCGATTTTGTCTTGGTAGAGCCTTTGCGGGACTCGTTCGGCTGGTTGCCGCGGGCATTGCCATGATCGGCCTCGCGGGTCTTTGGACCCTTGGTGAACCGCTCGGTGACACCTCGGCTTCCGGGCTTTCGTTCGGTGGTCATTGAGGTGTTCCGTGGTTGTGCGTTGCGGATGGAGTGACTTCAGCGCTCGTCATGATAGTCGAGCCGCGTGTCGTGGGATGCGGATTACTCGATGACGACGTTGGCCGTCTGCTGGGCGGCGGCGACCAATTCCTCAAGTGGGTAGCCTCGCCAATGCAGTCCGTACAGCGGACACAGCACGGTTTCACCGGCCAGCAGCAGTTCTTTGGTCGTGTTGAATCTCCAATCGTGAACATTGAAGTCCGGGTCATAGTCGCTGTCACCAGGTGCCTGATTGAAGGGCCAGGTCATCATGTACAGGCGGCGCCCGCCCGCCTCACGGATTTCATCTTCTGTGTAGAAGGTTTCTGGATACCGTCTGAAACTTTCCCAAACTTTGTGTTCTGCCACGACGTTGTAGCCGAGTAGGTGTGGGTTGACGCGCTTTGGGAGAGATTCGACGAAGATGTCGATGCCCCGCGACTTGAGTTCCGGCACCATATTCAGTAACCAGGGAGAATCGGCGGGGTTGTGAACCGATGCATCGTGGCCGATGCCGATGAATCCGTTCTCTACAAATTCTGCATAGTAGGTATCGAAGGCGTCCAGGTCGCCATGTTCCCAGTTGGTGTCGAACGGCATGCCGCAGGGAGTTCCGCCCAGATCATATGATCGGGGCTGGCCGATATACCCATAGAGTTTGATGTTGTGCAAGTCGGCGAAGTTCCGCAGTATGGTGAAGTCTGCGAGCGATGGATACAGTTCTCTCGCGAGCTGAAGTTGCTCGAATATCATGGGAGCCGGATCATAGTCCCGGGTCCAGTAGTAGTCGTGGTCTCGCCAGTAGCCGCAGATGTTGTGCCCCCACCAGTCAAAGGCACCATCTCCGAGCGAATCGACCAGCACGCTGAGTTTCCAGTCGATGATGGCTTGCCAGCCATCTTCAAGCGTGAAGTTCGATGGAGCGATGTCCTGCACCCCTTGGCCGCGAGGGTAGGAGCCACCGATGATCTCGAAGACGATCAGCCGCTTGGGCTGCTCGCGGGCTTCGAGGGGCCACGTGTCGTTGAAGTTGCCGATGACGGCGAGCAAATCGCCGACATCCACGGCACCGTTGTCATTGACATCGGACGAGAGCGATTCGCCTTCATCGGCCACATCGCCGAACTGGAGCATGACGTTGACCAAGTCTGGAACAAGAACCTTGTCATCCTGATCAGTGTCGCCTGAGATGATTGCGCGGTAGACGTAGACCTCATAGTCGGTTTCCGGCTCGTCGCTGATCACCTCGGCTTCGAGTTCGATGGCGAAGTCAGTGTCGATGACCAAATATGGATACCAGTCCGACTGCACATCTTCGGCGAGGAGTTCACGATTCTCGCCATCGAGGCGATACAGTTTGAGGTCGACGTTCTCTCGCTCTGGAGCAACGACGGCGATCATGTATCGGCCATAGGAGTTGATGGAGATGGGTTCGTTTCCGTAGAAGCGGGTACTTGGTGTTATGGCGCCGGTCGCAGCACTGGCGTGCAGTCCCCCTTCATCACGGACGCTGGTGCCCCACCGTGTATTGAGGTCATCACGCCACTGATCTCGCGCGAGCCGAAGCACATTGTCTGGTATGTCGATGGCGGAGTCGCCTTCTTCGATGGCGTAGATGATCTGGTCGGCACCGTCGGATTCGATAAGTCCGGTGACCTGCCCATTTTTATGGCCGCGAAACGCGACACCCTGCACGCCGTCGCCAAGCGGGATGTAGTTGATGCCGGCTGCAACCCGATCAGGATCATCAATGTCCGCCACGACCGGTCCGTCTGATTCAACGACGAAGAGATACCAGCCATCCTGTTCCACGTCGATGGGGACTTCGGTTATGAAGCCGGTTTCGTCGTCGCCCCCCACCTCGCGTCCCGCCTCAAGTGATGACAGCGGAAAGAACTCAAGTGCCCGCCGTTTCGTCAAGACCACTTGGTCGGGACCCACTTTGTCCTGAATCTGCCGCCGCCAGACGGCGACCACCGTGTCGAGGCCACCAGTGCCTCGCACGAGCCGGTTGGACTGGTACAACTTCTGAACGGCTTGTCCCCACCCGGCCAAACGTTCAGCGAGTCGGGTGGCTGCTTTCCCTTGAAGTAGTTCTTCGAGGAGGGTTGATCGTTGCGCGTAGTTCACGCCGACACCTGTTGGGATCCGCTGGCCGTCGACGATCGCAAAATTGACGGCGCTCAGCACACCGATGACTTCGCCGGCCCCGTTGATGATGGGGCTGCCGCTGGCACCACCCGTTCCCGGAATGGAGTGCTGCAGGAGGATGTTCCGCTGCCCCGGTCCTGTTTCAGATTCATTTTCGGAGGTATTGAAGAAGGTGGTCAGTGCCGTCACGCGGCCGATCTGTGACTGCGGTACGGGACGCAGGACATTGACGCCCTCCATGGCCATTCCCTCCATTGGGAAGCCGACCGATGCAACGGCATGTCCGGGAGTGAGTGCTGCTTGATGTGCCACGCTGGCCATGGGAAGTGGCGGGCCGAGTTGTGTGGTCGCGGGCACTGTCAGCAGGGCGAGGTCGCAGGCGGAACCGGCACTTCGGACCGGGTCGATGCCTTTTGAGGCGTTGAGCCGCACGGGGACGTAGTCGCGCCACAACTCACTGAAGGCGGCGTAGCCGGGGTGAGGAGTGGTTCCCGAAACGATGATGTCGGTGGGATCTGCACCATCTTCGGCGGCGCTGCGGAGCAGCAAGGTCTCGTTCTCACCAAGGCGATCATGCCAGGCGGCGACATGAGCGTTTGTCGCCAGCGTGTCTGGCGCCACGACGAATGCAGTTCCAATGCCGGTTTCGCCGCCTTCGGCGCCACGAAACACGACGAGATAGACCGACTCACGGGCGGCTGCCATGATCTCAGGTAGATCGGCGCCCAGAACGATCAGGTCGTCTTCGATCTCGTCGGTGCGTCCCTCGAGATTTTCGATGGCACCTTCCTGCTCCGCATCAGCGACTTGCAACTCCTCGACGTCGCTTTGCATGACGAGGAAGACGATGCCAGCGACGATGACCGCCAGCACAGCGATGACGCCTGCTGCGGTGCCGATGCGGCGTGAACTGCCCGCCTGCTCTGCGACCTCTTGTACTTCCAACTCACTCGCAGCGCGGGAGGCGCGACGAGCGATCTCAGTCCCGTCGATTTCCTGATCAGCCGTGGAGGCCATTTTTGAATGACGAGTTGTCAGCAGTTTGAGTCGTGGTCCATCCGGACCGATCTGCAGGACGCAGGAGTCAGGTAGAGGCGAGCCACGCTCGAGCAACTGACCGCCGTCGAGCGTGACGCGGCGATCGGCATCCATATCGATCAGGTATTTGCTTCGAACGCGAGCGAGTGTGCAGTGTTCGCGGCCGGCCATTCTCGCGTCTGGTGGCAGAACAATCTGACATGTTTCCGGGTCACGCCCAATCAGGATCGATTCAATCTCGTCACCAAAGGTCTGGGTTTGCCCTTCAAATGGGCCGTCCAGATGTCGAACTAACAGTGGCATACGGCGTGTTCCCTTTCACCCGGATCTACCCGGTGGCTGTGATCAGTTGGCACCGGGGACGATCACTGGTCTTCCGATTCTACTCGCGAGAATGGAAAAAAGTCGACTCTTTACTGATTCCATGCCCCTCAGCAGTCCGCCACCGTGGTTTCAGGGGAATTGGTGGGGTGTCGTA
>DOVP01000015.1 GCA_003520025.1 Phycisphaerales bacterium | reverse complement strand
TCTCGATCACCAAGCGTTGCCGGAACCGGGACCTCGACATCGTGAATGACGGCCCGCTCCGAAAGCGTGGCAAACGTAGGTGTATGGAATGTCCGGCCTTCGATCTGAAATTCCTCGCCCCCTGCATCAACCGCGCCAACGCTCTTGTAGCCTGGCACGACCTTCGCGATGGCAGAACGGATCTCTGTGTGACTTCGCATCGTGTTGATATCGATCGGACTGTCCGGGGGAAGCACTTGTTCAAACAGATCGGCAATGACCTCGGATTCTGCGCGAGGGCCATCGTGCCGCGCAAGACCCCCTTCGCTGACCCGTACAAAGTTGAACATGCTCTCCTGACTCGTGGCCTGTGGTTCCTCATCCCGTGCCAAGACCGGCAGGATGATCGTTTCGCGCCCTCGGGCCAGTACATGGCCGGAGTTCAACGTGGTATTGAGATGCACCACGGTTCCGATTCGATGCATGGCTTCGGCCGCGAAGTGTGCATCCGGATTGCTCCCAAAGAGGTTGCCGCCAAGGCACACCGCTAGGTCAATCTCGCCATTGTGGGCGGCCTCCATGCTCGCCATCGTGTCAAGTCCCTGCTCGCTCGGGATGACATTGCCCCATCGCTCTCGCATCGCTTCGAAGTAGGCATCCTTGAGCGCAGGCACCACCCCCATACTCCCGATGCCCTGCACATTAGAGTGCCCCCGAAGCGGTAGCAAACCGCAGCCTGGACGACCAAGCATTCCGCGGCAGGCCGCGAGCGAGCCGAGGATCTGCACGATCTGAACGCCCGATACGTGATGCGTCAGGCCCATGGCCCACGCGAAAATGGTCTTTTTGGACCTCGCATACAAATCGGCGACAACATTGATCGTCTTGCGGGGAACACCGCTTGACGTCGTGATGTCATCCCAAGAAATTGAATTGATGCGTGACTCCCACGCGTCCCATCCCTCGGTGTGCGTGTCCAAAAAATCGCGGTCGATTGCGTCACGCTCGATCAGATCTTTCATTACGCCGACCATGAACATCGCATCGCCACCCACGTGGGGTTGTACATACACATCGGCAATCCGAGAAGCCTTCAGCATACTGCGGACATCGCTCGGGATCTTGAACCGCACCAGCCCCGGCTCACAAAGCGGGTTGACCACAATCACCTTTCCGCCACGTCGCCGCAGTTCCATCAGGCTTCGCATGAATCGAGGATGATTGCTCGCTGGATTGGCGCCGAGAATCATGACCAGATCGGCCTGACCGAGATCATCAAGTACGACGGTGGCCGTTCCGGATCCGATCATGCTTGCAAGCCCGACTCCCGATGCTTGGTGGCAGTAATAAGAGCAGTTGTTGATGTTGTTGGTACCCCGCAGCCGCGCGCACAACTGCAACAGGAATCCCGCCTCGTTCGAAGAGCGGCCACTGAAGTAGTAGAAGGACCGAGATGGATCTACACGTTCGATGGCCGCGGAAGCGCGGCTGATCGCCTCATCCCAACTCACGCGGCGAAACCGATCATCGAGCGACGTCGCCATCAGTGGCATGGTCAATCGGCCGAGGTGTTCGAACTCACGTGATGTCATGTATTCCAAGTTTGCAAACGGCGTATCGATCGCCGATTCACTGACGGCCCCCTGAAGGTCGGCCGCCATCGCCTGAACTGATTTCTTGCAAACCTCCGGGAATCGTCCCGCCTCGTTGACCATGCCACCTTGGCGGCCCCCCATGCCCAGCGCGCAGGTCTTGCAGGTGTTGCGGGATCGCAGGGCACGCCACATCCGAACGATGCCGCCTGTTTTTCGGGCCGATCGCAGTGTATATACGATCGACCGCCATCCGCCTCCATGTGATACCGGTCGCATGCCGCGATGGTACGTACCATGCCTGCCGTGGGCGAGCAGCGATCCATTTTGATCGTCGATCCAAACGCGGCAATTCGCCGCATGCTTGAGGTGCATCTTGTCGGCCGAGGCCACGCCGTGGCCACCTGCCGAACCGCCAATGAAGCAATCGACATGCTTAACTCGGGTAGTTTTGATTTGATCATCACCGAAGCCGAGACACCCGAAGGCTCAGGATTCGATGTCCTTCGGGAGGTGCAGCAGCGCCCCAACGAACAGCACATCGCGACGATCATCACCTCTGGTCGCGATCAGCCGGAGCAAATCGTCAAAGCACTCGAGCGGGGTGCCGATGACTACCTGACCAAACCAATCAGCCCTGCGATGCTGGTAGCCCGCGTCTCGGCGGTTCTCGATTTGCAGTCACAAGGACTTCTTGATTCACGAGGCCCCGACGTACTGGATCTACCCAAGCTCGATCGCACGCTTCGGGAAGCCACAGGCGGCACTGGTAAACTCCACGCGATCTGCGACGCGCTGCGGGATGGACTCGACGCGGAACGCGCATCGGTCTACCGCTTCGATGAAACCACCAACGAACTGCTCACGGTCGTAGCCCACGGCATGATCAGCGAAGATGGAAACCCGCTCATTCGCATGCCAGCCGAAGAAGGACTCGCGGGCGCATGTATGAGACTCGGTCATCTCATCAACATCCCGGATGCTCATGAAGACACGCGATTCAACCCTCGCTTTGATGAAGCGACCGGCTTCAGAACACGTTCATTGCTGTCTCTTCCGCTTCGTGACGAAGAGGGCACCATTATCGGTGTCGCGCAGATACTCAACCACCGCCACGGTCCATTCGCCGCAGCAAGCGAGGTCAAAGCCCTGCAACTGGCACCTCGATGCGCTCTGACACTCGCCGAAGCGTTCTTTGAAGTCGATCGCGAACTCAACCTTGCCGCCACCATCATTGCGCAGCCTGGCACGGCCACCTTCCTCCCGACACTGCTCCCGAGTTCGGCGGGCATGAGTACCAGCATTCTTCCCAAGGACCGCTCCATTCGCGCGGAATCCTTCGTTGGAACCGAGATCGGTCGTTATCGTGTTACAGCAGTACTCGGGACTGGAAGTCAGGGATTCGTTCTCGATGGGCTCGATGAATTGCTTGATCGC
>DOVP01000110.1 GCA_003520025.1 Phycisphaerales bacterium | reverse complement strand
CTGAAGACCTCCTGAAGCACCGCCGCCCGCTGGGCTGGTGTGATAGCTGGCAGGGATGCGAGCAGGTCATCAACCTGCAGCGCATCTTCAGCGGGCGTTCGGCGGGTGGCATCGAGCAGGGTCTGCAGCCACAGGGCGGCATGCTGCTCCGGCGGCGTCAAGTTGCCGATGATCTGAAGGCCCGAGAGGTCGGAGCCTCCACCGACAGCAGCGAGCGCGAAGGGATAGATCGCGGGGTCGGAACTCCTCGCAAGCAGTGGCTGGTCCACTCCACGCAGGTGCATGGCATTGGCGACGGCTGCTCGCCACGTGGAATCGGAGTCATCGAGTCGAGGCTCAAGGGCCTGTACATCGTCGGCGGTTCCAATGAGCGTCAGGAGCGCGCCGGTTTGCGGCGTACCTCCTGATTGATAGGCATCGCGGACAAGCGGGAGCATCGCGACGGCCAAGGCATCAGATCTGCGAGCCGGGTCGGAGAGGACTGTCCACATTGCATCGATGGCGGCGGGCCTGACGGAATCCGCCTCCAGCAATGGCCCCAACTTCTCCGCGGTGATCAGGTCGGGCTGGATCTGGGCAACTCGTGGAAGCATGGCAGAGAGCACCGTTGGATCGGTTTCCGCGAGGAAGTTCGCGCGAACAGCCGGATCAATGGCAGCGGGGGCGAGTTCAGGAATGAGTGCCGCGGCGGCTGCACGCACGGTGGGGTCGGGGTCCGCAATCAGGGCTGCGGCTGCCTCCTGCCCGCCTGGTGTGTCGTGGCCGTCCCGCAACTGCACCGCGAGTCGATCAAGGCCGAACATTCGAACCGAGGGAAGTTCATCCTTCAGCAAGGGAAGGAGTCGAGCCTGTTGCTGTTCGATTGAGAGCATGGGCCAGAACTCGCGGTAGGCTGCGAGCAAGCGGGCCGACATGCGATCGCGGGCTGCGCGGGCCTCCGACAACTCCTTGGCGCGGTGGGCGGCCTCCTTTGTGAGGGCATCTACCGTGTCTTCCAGCCATCGTTCGGCCGGCCGGTTGCGATTCTGTTGCCACCACGCGAGCCACTGCGAAGGCGTGGTGCTCTTCGGCATGCCGGTAAGGTGAGAGAGTTGTTCGCTTGCTGCAGAAGTGATGCCGTTGTCTGATCCCTTTGCCTGTTTCAGCACGGCCATGAGTTCTCCAGCGGCCTTGGCCGGCGCGTATCGGAAGGCACCAATCGTTCGAATAGCGGCAATCCGCCGGTCAATGGGTTGCGCCTGATCTGAGGCAATCTGCGAAACGGCTGGCAGGATGCGAACATCCTCCTGGCCATGGCGAGCAAGCAATTCGGCCAGAACCGGCTGAACATCCGGCGATGCCGTCGAGAGCAACTCCAACAACACTGGGCCGTACTCGGTATCCAGATCGCGTTCGGCCAGCATCGCTTCGAGGACGGCTCGGACCACCTCGGGCCGCTCCGATCGGATCGCATCGATGAGTAGTTCACGAGACTGAGGTAGCCCCAGCGAGGCCAGCTCAGCAGCAGCAGCAGCTCGCGTCAGGGCGTCCATATCATTGACGTCGTCCATCAGAATCAGAGAGGCGAGTTGCAGGCGCCTTGCGGATGAGGCGTCAAGCGAGGGGGGATCCTGCTCCTGCGTTGGCGCTTCTCCGGGACTGACCATGGGCGGCGCGCACGAACACATGAGCAACAGGAGCAGCGGAAGCAGTCTGCACGATCGCATGATTTCGAGCATGGTACGCCGGTCACGGGGCCGCCGTCTGCTACATTGGCGGGTCGCTACGGAGTGCCCATGAACGACTGGACCGATGCCGAACAACACGCAAACCGGGCCGTGGACCTGTTGGAGTCCGGACGGCTTGCTGAGGCCGAGGCGGCCCTTCGCCACGCTTTGGCGATCGACGCCGACCAGCCGGAGTGGCATCATCAGTTGGGGATGATTCTTGAGATGGGTGGCAGGGACGTGGAGGCGATTGAATCCTTCGACCGGGCTGCCGCCGCGTCACCAGAGGCACCAGACCATGTTGCTGCCGCGGCCACAGCGTGTATGCGGCTCGGCGATCATCACCGCGGCGAAGAGCGGCTCGTCACGCTGACGCGACTGCGGCCGGACGACGAGGACGTCTGGTCGCGCCTGATCGAGGTGCAGGCTACGCAAGGGCGGCATGATGAGGCTGAGACGACGTTCTATCTCGCCGAGATGAGCCTTGACCGGACCAGTGCCGCATGCTTGGTGTCGCTTGCCGAGAGTCTCCTGGAGCGGCGGTCATTGGACAAGGCAATCTGGTGTTTGGAAGAAGCGATTCGATTGGAGCCCGCTCGTTTGCAGGCCCACCAGTGTCTGGCGGAGATGAAGGCATCGATGGGGCATTCTCAGGAGGCCATGAAGACGTACCGGTGGCTTTTGCAGCAACCACCGGTCGATGTGTCCGTGGCGCTCTCTTACGCCGAACTACTACTGGTCGAGGACCGCGTGGACGAGGCATGTGGCGTACTCAGACAGGTTCTTGAGCAGGATCCTGTGAACGCCGAGGCGCACTACCAGTTGGGCCTGCTCGCTATGTCGCAGGGGCAGTTTCAACAATCGGCCCTCGCGTTCCAATTGGTGCGGAGGCTCGATCGAAATCACAGAGAATGCGATCGTTCGCTCGCCGAGTCGCTGCTGCGGCTCGGGCAGATCGGCGATGCGAGAAGGCTGCTGAGTCTCGCCGCGCAGCGGCTTCGGGACTCCGGGGATACCGACGAGAATGACGCCTCACTCGAGCGGTTTGGCCATCTGCTCCTCGGTGTCGACCTGGCATCGGACGCTACCGAAGTCTTCGAGCGGCTTGCCCATCGTCGAGGATGGTCCGATGTCAATGTGCTGCGGCCACTTGCGCGTTCACGATTCCTCGCCGGAGATATTCAGGGCGGCCGAACGATCAGCCGCCGCATCCTGCGAATCAGGCCCACCTGCGCGGCATCGATTTCAAATCTGGCATTCGCGTCGATTCGCCAAGGCCGCGTTCGCGAAGCCGCCGGCTGGATTCAGCGTGGGCTTCGTGAGCATCCTCGGGATGAAGTGCTCAGGCAACTGCGATTCAAACTGCTGCTGCATAGCGGAGCCGCGGTGTTCAAGCGAATCCTCGGGCTGGGAACGAGTCAGACACCGCCGGGCGATTCTGCGTCCGAGGATTGAGGTGCGTTGTTGGCTTTCGGGCGGTACCTGACTTCTACAGGGTCCCGCTCGTGTAGGGCAGCAAGCCGAGGAAACGGGCCCGCTTGATGGCTTGGCCGACTCGCCGTTGCTCGACAGCACTGGTGCCGAGTCGCTTGCGAGAGTAGATTTTGCCGTTGGGCGTCAGGACGCGTCGGAGGTCGTCAACGTCCTTGTAATCGACCCAAGGGTTGCCCTTGATGTCATCGCGGACAACCTTGGTGCGGCGGGAACGGCGGTTTCTGGTAGGTGCAGGCATGGCGTTCTTCTTCCTCGTCGTGGATACTGGGATTCCAGCAGCACTGAGCACCTGCCCAGCGCGACGAATCCGCGATCATACCCGAAGCAACGCCAAGAAGAAAGTACCACCTCCCCGTGTCCGCTCCCATCATCGGCATCACTCCAGACATTTCCGAGGGCCGCCTGCGGCTCTCTCCTGCCTACGGTGAGGCCGTCACACGGGCAGGAGGTCTTCCCATCGTGCTCTGCCCGGTGCTGCAGCAGGCGGCTGCGATGGTGGACCGGTGCGATGGACTGATTCTCAGCGGTGGCGACGATCCAATCATGGAGACCTGGGGCCGCCCGACTCACCCCAACGCCGTCAAGGTGGATCCCCCCCGGCAGGCCTTCGATCTGGCGGTCTATCACGCAGCGTGCAAGCTGGGAATACCAGTGTTGGGAATTTGCCTTGGCATGCAGATCATGGGCCTCGAAGCTGGTGGTGACCTGGATCAACATCTTCCCGACTCACTCAAGACCGCGTCCGAACACGCCGGTGGCCGTATGCACGAAGTGAGCGGGTCGCTTGGTGCCGGTGAGGTACACAGCCGTCACCATCAGGCGCTGCGTACAGCCGGTACGTTTGACATTGCGGCAACCGCGCACGATGGCCTCATTGAGGCGATCGCGGATCCGACCGCCGACTTTCTGGTCGGCGTCCAGTGGCATCCCGAGCGGAGCAGCGAGGGCCCGATGGGATCTGAACTGTTTGAGCGACTGGTTGCGGCAGCCATACGTCATCAGGCCGCTGTCGAGGGATTTCCTCATGCCGCTTCGTGAACACCACAAACTCACTGCGATCGACATCATGCGAAGTACCATCGACCGTTCCGAAGCCGATCGCCCCGGTGCGGCAACGGCGGCACTGGCAGGGGGAGCACCGGAGTACCTCGGATGGGGTGATGGGGATGAGGCTTGCGAGACATTGGCCACACTCGGATGTGTGGAACTTGAATACGCCGCGATTCGCAGCGGTGTCGGTTTGATCGATGCAGCGCAGCGTGGAGTGGTCCTCGTGAGCGGCCGCGATGCGCTCGATTTGCTGGACCGTTTGTTGAGCCAAAAGGTCGGTGAACTGAAGCCTGGCGAGTCCGCGGCGGGTTTTCTGCTCGATCGGACTGGACGCATT
>DOVP01000025.1 GCA_003520025.1 Phycisphaerales bacterium | reverse complement strand
GGTGCATCCGGGGGTGCATCCGGGACTGCGGGGGGGACCGAATCGCTCCCGGAATTGGCGGCCCCATCCGGGAGCGGCATGTCGGCGGCTGATTCTCAGAAGCCAAGTGATGAGCAGGGGCCACCTGTATTCCGGGACGGGGGAACCGGCGCTTCCGAGCAGGTATCTGAATCCGAAGAGGGCATCGGGGAGCGCGGCTCTGAATCTGCGCAGTGTGATTCCGCATCCGATGAACAGGAGGCGTCGAGTGCCAATGCGGGCGATGAAAGCGGGGGCGATCCGCTTCACGGCCCCGCAGGTTCAGCCGATGCGATCGACTCGGCCGGCGAGCGAGCCAAAGATGCAGGGTGGGCTGTTCGTCCAGAATCGATGGATGAGCGAGGTGTCGGCGAACAGTTGGACACAGAGGGCCATGGCGGTGGGCAGGCCGGGAGCAGTACCGGTGGTCTCATGGGGGACGGCGCGGGTGGGAGTGATGGCAGCGGCGAGACCGAGGGAGGCGGCGAGGTTCCCGGAGAACGGGCTGGCACTCCCGGTATCGGTCAGAGCGAGCAGGACCCCAGCGTGAGCGGGGCAGCGGCGGCGCAACCATCGGCCAGTGAAGGTGAGTTGGAGGATGGTTCGCTCGATGGGCAGAGCGCCGAAACCGTTGCGAGCGATCTGGCATCTCCGCATGGGCAGCGGGAAAACTCCGAATCGTCCGAGCCCCCCAAAGATCGGGCACAGAGCGGCGAGCGACTCGAGCCCGACGAGGCATCCAGAGCGTTGCCTGCCACGCCCAGTGTGGAGCAGTTCGATCCGCCTCCTGCGAAGTCACAGCCAGCACCATCACCACCCATTGATGCATCGGAACTGGCGGCGGTGACCGCTCCGCCCCAGCCGATGGGGAGCGAATCGTGGCATCGGCAGGTACGTGGTGCCTGGAGACTTGTGACTATCCACGATCCGGATCGCGACTTCCTGCCGGGAGGAGCGAGCGAGCGGTTTATTGGCATCGATCCAACCTCGGACATTTTGCGGGCGGTTCTGTCTTGGAATGGGGACGTTTCGGTATCGATGGCTGCAGAGTATTTCGCAGGATTCCGTCCCAGACTCGTAGAGATCCAGCCGGTTCCGCACGCACCTTCGGCGTTTCCTGCCGAACCCGGGCCACTGCTTGGTGGAGGGACCTTTACTCCAGCCACCTCGCGGCCTCCCTGCGAGTTGAAGTGGGTTCGCGACGGCGATCGACTCATCATCGGCGGTGCAGAATATGAGCCTGCTGATCCCGATGTGATGATCGACCTGTTGAGTCAGCCCGAGCCGGTCGCTCCTGACGGAGGAGGTTTTGTCGATGAAAACGGAGATGGCGAACAGTCGGGGCAGTCTGCGGTAACAGTGGACTTCTTCGGAGTACAGGCCGAGGGCCGATACTTCTGCTACATCGTGGATGTGTCTGGTTCGATGGACGGCAATGGCGGAATGTTGAAACTCCGAATGGAGTTGGAGCGATCGCTCGCTTCTCTGCCACCGGGTACGAGATTTGCGGTGCTTCCCTTCAACAGCAAACTCCGTAATCTTCAATCGCACTGGATTTCCGCGAGTCCTCACAAGGCGAGGGATATTGGACATCGCCTCTCTGGCATTCGCGCTTCTGGCGGCACCGATCCTGCCGGTGCGTTCTCTTGGGCGTTTCAGGAACTCAGACCGCAGCCGGATGCCATTTTCTTCATGACCGACGGCCAGATACGGGGCGGAGGCGGCGCAGTGCTTACCCAACTCAAGTCGCTGAATGCGTCCAATCCCCGCACCCGCATTCATGCCATCGGCCTGGGCAACAGCGCAGATGCCAAGTTTCTTCAGCGGGTGGCTGATGATCATGGCGGCACCTACCGCTCGGCGCCATAAGGCAGGTTCGGGGATCTCACTGCGAATCGGGCACTCGCCAGCCGCGTGTTGTTCCTACTGGCCAGTAGTGGTGCCGACGCGGATCTTGTCCCGGTAGATCATTTCGTCTCCGAGCGAGGGAATCGGCCTGACGTCGTATTCGATGCCCTGACCGACGACCAGCCTTCTGGCATCGTGAAATCGATCAAATGAATCGGGCGTCACCCGAAATGAGACAACGTGTTTCCCTTTGACAAGATTCTTCATGAGTTGAGTGATGGCTGCTTCGTTGGAAGGGGAGCCCAGAGGGATACCGCCATCCTTCCGTAGGTGAATCTCTCGGTCGATCATGAGTCCACCCGTGCGGAATCCGCAGGTGCCATGATCTTCGAAGGTCGAATGGTCTGCATCGACGGCCTGCGGATTCCACGTGCTCCAGAATACGCATCGCTGCCCGACCGGATCGCGTGTCGATCTCCAGCCACTCCAATCGTTGAGCAGGTAGAGCCGATCGCCGGTCAGAACGACTTGAACTGGGACACGCCCCTTGATGGCCCTTCGGCGGGGTGTACGCAGTTTGATATCGCGGATTGAATGCAACTCGTTGAGCTCATCCTTGAGCGTTTGGATATCCATGCGCATCTGCTCCAGAGAGATGGTCGATTCGGCATCCGCAAGTTGTTGCTCCAGCGTTGAGATCGATATATCCAACCGATCGGCGTAGTCGCGGGCTTGCCTCAGCTCCTCGGCGGCCATTTCCCATTTCTCGCGGAAGATCTCATCGTCGTTGGCCTCGAGTTCCTCGATGGCCAGTCGGATCGAATCCAGTTCTGCAGCATCATCCCCCATGGCGGCGGCTTCGGCGATTCTCTGGGTTCCTCCTGCTCGGGCCAGTACGGCAGCGAGCACGGCGATGAAGATGACCATGCCGAACATGTTGCAGATGGTGTCGAGCAGCAAGTCGAGACTCGACTCATGTGATGTCCGGCGTCTCATGGGTTGGGTTCCACCGCGTCGTACAGTCTGGTTGTGGTGGCGTCTTCGCCAATGAGGTCCAGCCCGATCGACAGGTTCTTGAATCGTGGGTCGCTGTCGCGGAGGCGGTTGATCTCCGACCATAGAGTCCGTCCGGATGGTTTGAGACTCAGCAAAATGTGAGTCGTTCGTTCTGCAGAGTCGACGAGCCACTTCTCCAGCAGGATCCGAGCCAGAAGCGCGGGGTCATCTGAGTCGACGGCCATCGGAGTGTCACTGGCACGCACGCTTGAAATGACAAGTCGATCCGACATCAACTCGGCGACGATGGTGTCGCTTTCTTCCTCGTCGATTAGATAGGAGACCTGCCGGCGGCGCCGCTGCGTCTCGATTTCGTCGCGGAGCCGATCCTGTTCGACCGTCAGCAGGTTGGCCATCTGTACGTCATCCGATCGCTGCAAAGCGAGAAAATGTGCGTCGCGTTCGTCCCGCAACTGTTTCCAGCGTTCCTCACGTATCGTGTTGTCGGCCTGCGTGGCATTCAATTGCAGTCGGGTTTCCGCGTACGCATTGCGGAGTTCGTCGACACCGATTCGTTCTGTGAGGAGAGCCAGCCGTTCATCGAGGACGCTTCGCTCAGTTTCCGTATCGATCTGGTCAGCGTGAGTGACTGCGTGAAGTGTGTGTTGCCCGATGTTCAGCAGCAGGACGAGTGTGATGATCAAGACAATGCCGATTGTGCCGACCATGACATCCTGAAAGGAGAAGAAGCTGATCGGTGCTCCCCGGTTTCGGCGGCGACTCATATCGAACTGCCGGGGGTGATCCGGACATGGGCAGTGATATTTCGGGCGGCATATTGGCGGCAGTCATCAAGCAGCCGTTCATCACTCCTCCGAACAAAGGTCAGCGAAAGATGCAGCAGCAGTGCCGC
>DOVP01000102.1:12043-12244 GCA_003520025.1 Phycisphaerales bacterium | reverse complement strand
GGGGAATCTTCCGGGGGGGGGTGACCTGACTTGTTTCAGCCGCCGCAGCCGAATTCGGCCAGCAGGGCGAGGAGGTCATCGACGTCGTAGGTGGCTGGGTATCCCGCGATGAGTATCAGCAGATCATTCACATCTGTCACGCCATTGCCGTCGAGGTCCCACTCGCAGCCGCTTTCGCATTCGTCCGGGATGCCGTTGCCG
>DOVP01000102.1:0-11732 GCA_003520025.1 Phycisphaerales bacterium | reverse complement strand
TCGTCCGGGATGCCGTTGCCGTTGGCGTCGTTGCTGTCACCGCTGGCAATGTCGCAGGCGTCGGGCGTGTGGTTGCCGTTGCAATCGAGTTCACCCTGATACATGATCGTCGCTGCGGCGGTGTCTTGCCACACGAGGTTGTCGGCGTCGCGGCCTTGGAAGAGGGCTTCGAAGAGAATCTCGGAGTCGTGCCCCATGCTTGTCAGCCGCGCGATCAGCACGCCGTTGTGATCTTCACACTGACTGTCCATGAATTCCTGGCTATCACCCTGTTGATCGGCCACCACGACGAACCATGCGCCGTTTCCGACACTCAAGTCATCACCTGCTTCGAAATCGGTCCAGTCAATGCCGATGTCATTGAGCGCGTTTTCGGGGAATGGATCGCCAGAGGAATCCAGGCAACCAATTGTCACGCGGCTGTCCCACTCAAGATCCGGGACCATCGGATAGAGGGCGGGGTTGACGCCCTGGCTGGTCGGACCACCATAAGCGTCCTGATAGAAACTCGTGTTTGTTGCGATGGTTTTCTGTTGGGCCTGATTCCCCGCGACCGCATCCAAATGCCAGTCGATGGGCAGTTCGACATAGACGTCCACCGTGTAACTCGGGGCACCGCTTGAGAGCAGATCCACACCGACGACATTCCAATAGACAGCGGAATACTCGCCGCCGCCACCACAGGGATCACTGCTGCAGTTGGTGCCGTCACCACCGTAGTTGCCGCCGGCCGCGTCGCAGTCGTCCTCGGGCAGTACGGAGCACGACCCGCTGATGCAGCAGTAGCCGATTGCCTCTACGCCACAGGGGTCGTTTGTGCAGTCACTTCCATCGCCGAGATACGAACCACCCATCGCGGCGCACTGCGCATCGGTCAGCACGACACATGCCAGGCCGATGCAGCACCCGCCTGTCGGATCACTGGTGCCGTTGAAGGTGAGCGTCATGGTGCCCTCGCCGGTATTGCCCTGCCAGCCGCCGAGCCGCACCCAGTAGGTCTGGCCGCTCGTGACTGGTATTTCCTCAATGAGGCTGTGGTAGTCCTGGCAATTATCATCGCTGTTTTCGTCGTCGCCATTGCAAGCGATCTGTACGAGCGTTTCACAGGTCAATCCCTCGTAGAGCACCACTGAGGTGTCGTATGAGGAGGGGTCGCATGTTGTCAGATCAATGTCACCGTTTCCGGGGGCGGACCACTTGAACCAGAAGTCGGGGCTGTCGTCCCAGTCGAGGTAGGTGTCTTCGCACTGCGATTCGTCGGGGTCGCCGAACCCACTGTCGGTCATCTCACTGGTGTCAAAGGCATTCCCGCCTTCGGAGGCCACTTTCGCCGTTTCGCAGGTGTTGCCGTTGTTCGGGTCACACGGATTGCCATCGCAACTCACGTAGTCGCCCAGATACGTGCCACCCATGGTCAGGCAGTCGTGTTCGGTGATGTAGGAGCAGACGCCGCCAATGCAGCAGGCACCTTGTGGATCGGCACCTCCACCAGGGGCGAGCGTGTCGATGCCCTGTGGGTTGGAGCCGACTGGATCGAGATGGGAACGCATGCCATTCCATGCGCCTGCAAAGCCGCGGCCGTAATAGTCGTCATAGTCGTTGTCGCAGTAGGAGGAGCCGCAGCAGAGTGCGCCGATCGCGCGGTGGTTGCTGTCGAAGAGCGGCGATCCCGATGAGCCCGGGGCCGTCCGACCTTGTCCCCAGTTGACGCGCCAGTACTGTCCTTCGTTGGCGGTGACATCAGGGAAACTGATGCGTTTTTCAGCGGCCTCTGGATGATGGATGCCAGCGCCGTTGGTGGCGGAGTTGGCGCGGGACCAGCCTGCGTAGGTCACACCCCACGACGGGTTTGGCGCGGAGTCGAGTACCACCAGCGCCGAGTCGTAGTACTGGTCGTTATCGAGAAAGTTGCAGCCACTGCTGTACTGATTGAATGTGCCATCGCCGGGCGCGCCGCTGTCACCACTTCCGGGGGCGCGGCAGTAGGAGTTCTGGTGGTTCCAGTACACAACGAGCGAACCCTCGTTGCCGTTGTTGATGCCGCAGTGATGTGATGTCATGAAGAGCGGCCGCTGATCTTCGGCGGTGTTGTTGACCATGAAGCCGGTGCAGGTCCACCAGCCTTCGAGCGTGTACACGCCAACCGAGGGGACTTCATTGGCCCACGGGTCACCCTCGGGACACACAACGTCGATGTTGCAGGACTCGCTCGATCCTCGGAAGGGGGGGTCGTCGAATCCGCGGTAGCCCTCGTTGATTGAAGTCAGGTGCAGCCCGCCAGTCAGGGCCTCGCGATCGGCGGCATCGAGCGTCACTTCGATGACGACCTCGTCGCCATGAATGACTCGCGTCCAGAAGGCGCCGCCGCGCGGGTTGTCGGCAGCGGTCAGTGGCCGCATCACATCCCACCCGTCGATGCCGTAGATGGCCAGTTCCGCCGAGAGCGGAAGGTCGAACCGATCGAAACCGAAGTTCAGATGCGCTGCGCCTTCCGAGAGCACCCGCATCCGCCACATCATGCCGCCTTCCGGAAGGTGTTCCCACGTGCCGTGGGTGCTGGGGGACATGCTGACGGTATTGGGGGCGGCGAATCGAAGGGGGAGACCTTGTTTCGCTCGTTTGACATCGTCTTTGAGAAGCGTGTCGTAATCAGGACCCGGCATCGCAACCAACTGGACGGCCTCAAGGGGCAGATGTCCGTCCATCAGTCCATACGGCAGCGTTTCGCCGGCAGCGGCCGAAACCACGCCTGCGAAAGCCACCACGGTGGCGGTTGCCATCGACCTTGTGGGTGCGAATCTTTTCAAGAACAGTCTCTCCAAACCCACCAACGGATCCTACAGGGACCGCGCGGGCCACAAGAAGTTCGGCCCAATTCATTCAAGGATGCCTCGCATCTGGCGAAATGCTCGTGATTGACGCTCAGATGGCGATATGAGGTCATTTTGAGACCCTACAGTCCGACCCAAATCCGCTTTTTGAGCCTCTGGTGGGGGGGACTGCTACCGTGTGCCGTATGGGGCACGTGTACGCCGTTTGTGAGTCCGAAGTCACCATCGCTGTCGAGGCAGCCGCCGCTGCCGCTGCGGTGCTTCGGCGGGTGGGAAGGGAGGTCCTTTCCGAAACCGGCAAGGACATCAAGTCCCAGGCCGATCTCGACGCCGAGGCGGCGTTGCTTGAGGTACTTCGGCCGACGGGCCTGCCCATCCTCTCCGAGGAAATGGGTGCCGATGCGAATTTTACGCTCGATCGGGACGGCTGGATCATCGACCCGCTTGACGGCACCATGAACTTTCTGCGGGGCATCCCGATCAGTTGCACCTGCGTCGGACTTTGGCGAGATGGCCGCCCGGTGCTCGGCGTGATTCACGAGATCGGTCGCGAACGGGCGTGGGTTGGTGGCGAGGGCCTTCCGACAACCTGCAACGGGCAGCCCACGCGGTGCGGCGAGGCCGAGACTCCTGCATCGGCCGTGCTCGCCACCGGCTTTCCTCGGTGCTTCGACTTCGGTGATGACTCACTCTCGGCCTATTCCCGCCGCATGTCGGCCTACAAGAAGATCCGCATGATCGGCTGCGCGGGCTTGTCGCTGGCGTGGACGGCGGGGGGGATGATGGACCTCTACCTCGAAGAGGACATCTTCCTCTGGGACGTTGCTGCGGGCATCGCGCTGGTCAACGCCGCCGGCGGCCACACGCACTTCACGCCGCCCGACCCGCAGTGGCGCACCAGCGTCACGGCGGGAAGCGAGCCGCTTGTTGCGATCGAAGCACGCTGAGTCCACGATTCTCATCCAAACAGCCACAGATCGCCACGAGATTTTTCTTGACCCTGCCGCTGCATTCGGTATGTTGAGTTCGGTGGCACGCCATGGGGCGTGATGCCGAGGGGAGAGAGAACATGCGGCTGGGTCAAACCAGCAATCGAGTATGGCCTGCGTGGGCTGAAGTCACGCGTATCGGGACGATCCTGCGCGTGCGGTGTTTGCCATGTGACCTCGTCGAACCGCGACGCATCCAGCGTTTTCATCTGTTGGTGCAGCACGAACTCGATCGCGGCGTTTCTTGCATTGAACTTGATCTGACCCAAAGCGAGGTCGCCGATACCAAACTTGTGGCGCTGCTGGTTCTCGCGCACCGGAAGGCTCGCCGAGAAGGTGTCGATCTTCAAGTGAGCGTGTCGGATCGAATCCAGTCATTGCTTGACATCTGTCACTGCGGCGGGATTGCGGGATAGATCAATCTGCCGGGTTGTGTTTCCAATCGTAATCGTTGCGTTGTGAAGTTCTCGCGGCACGCTGAAGTGGATCTGCGGGGCGGACCATCCTTGGAAGTCTGTGCCGGGAACGAGCCAGCGGTGGTGTGTTTCCGAGCCTGCTTTGATGATGATGTGGGCGCCCAACATGAATGCATCGTTGTCGAAATCGAGCACGATGCCGCGGCGATCAGGGTGCGAGGACCGGTTCTCGATGATCCGAACCGGACCGTTGAGTTCTGCCGTCACCAGATCGAGATCGCCATCGGCGTCCAGATCACCGAACGCGCCGCTGCGATCGACACGATCTTCCGCGAGCCAACCAGTCTCAAATGACATCGGGACGAACCGATCCCCGTCTCGCCGCTGAATCAGCGCGGGTTGCCGCCACGCGCTGGCCATGGATTCGGGCGTGGCATTCGGGTAGACGTGGCCGTTGAGGGTCAGGAGATCTTCGTCGCCGTCGTGATCCAGATCGAGCAGTCTGGTCGTCCATCCCAGCAGCGACCGCGTTGGTGGGCCGATGCCCATGGCGTTGGTGCGATCGACGAAGTGCTGCCCCTCGGTGATGAGCAGCGTATTGGTGTCGCTGGAGAAGTTGGTACTGATGATGTCGGGCGTGCCAGTGCCATCCACGTCCCCGACGGCGAGCCCCATCGTGGCCTGCTCGGCCCCACTCATGTTCGTCGCGAATCCGCGTTCGCGGCCGACATCGCGGAGTTGGAGTGGAATGCCTTTGCTTGGCTCCAGCAGCTGATTCGACATGCCGTCGTTTCCGACGAGCACCTCGAGTTGGTCATCGTCATCGGCATCGAGCATGACGGCGTTGAGACCGTAGGCGGCCGGCAGGTTCGCTGTAGCGTCGGACTGGTCAAAGGTGCCGTCACCGCGATTGAGCAGCAGCACATCGGCCAGCGGCATGAGGCCCGCAGGCCCGGCGATCACCTGCTGCCCCCGGAAGTTGACGGTGGCGGGTGAAGGGGCGTCGAAGTTCCAGTCGACGTAGCGAGTGATGTACAGATCGAGATCACCGTCGCGGTCGATGTCTCCGGGCGCTGCGCCGGTGGACCATCCCGATACCGCAGCGCCGGCGGCGGCGGTGACATCGGTGAACCTGCCCTTGCCATCATTGCGAAGCAATGCATCGTTTCCGATGCAGGTGACGTAGAGGTCGTCGTCGCCGTCGTTGTCGAAGTCAGCCGCAGTCGCGGACGTCGCCCATCGCTGCAGATCGATGCCCGCCGTTTCGGTCATGTCGGTAAAGCGAAGCGTTTTATCGTCGTTGAGCATGTTCCGAAACATCCGGCTGCCCGGCCCATGTTCGGGGTCGTCGGGCGAGGCGCCGTTTGCGACGAAGAGATCCAGGTCACCATCACCATCGGCATCGAAGAGACACACGCCGGGCCCGTTGACTTCAACAATGCTGCGTGGCGGCATGCCGCCGCTGCTCGTTACGAACTCGGGACCGGCCTGCTCGGTGACATCGACCAGCAGGATCTGCGGCGATTCTCGCTCACACGCCGTGAGCACCAGCACCAGCAGCAGCCGCCTCATCGCGGTCGCCCATCTGATGACTCGACGCGAGCCTTGGCATCATTCGCGGCGGCTTCGGTCGCAGTGGCTTCATCGTCGCGTCCAAGCCTTCGCAGCAGCCTCGCTTGGCGGTACAACGCTTCATGCAGATCCGGCTCCATTGAGACGGCTTCGGCCAGCATTGAAACGGCGCCGGCGACATCGCCTCGTTGCTCAAGCACTTCCGAGCGGCGGGCAAGCGATTTCGCAACGCCTCCGCGGCGATCAGGATTCGATCGCTGCAGGGCGATGGCGTTCTCGAAGAAGGCATCGGCGTCATCGAGATCGCCGCGTTCAAGTGCCAGGACACCCAGACCAAAGTGCGTGTCGCCTTCGTTCGGGTCCAGTTGCAGATGCCGCTCGAAGGCGGCTTGGCTCTTGTTTGCGTCTCCGGCGTGATAGAAGGCCCAGCCCAGAAAGTGCGCCGCTGGCGGGTAGGGCGGATCGGCCGCGAGGGCCCGCTCGAACCAGGGCACTGCCTTGGAATAGGCTCGTTCGTGATGATGCGCAAGCCCCATCAAGAAATGCGCTCGCCCATCTCCGGGGGCGGTGTCGATACGTTGTCGCAGTCTTACTCGGGCGGGGCCATATTGACCGGCGAGGATCAGGTTGTAGTGCTCGACGAGTTCCCCTGTCATGGCCGGTACCGGCGCCGGATCGGGGTTCTCAGGCTCACAACCGCCCATCAGCAGGCAGCACAGGCCTGTGAGGACCATCGTCCATTTTGCGGAGATTGACTTCACTGGGTGACCAGCGTCCGTTATGGTGGCTGCGGAGGGGCGTGTGGATTGCGTACTCATGAACAGAATCAGCATAACCATGCTTGCCGCTGTGGCGACGATCTTTGCGGCGACCGCTCAAGCTCAGTTGCAGCCTCGCATGGGTGATCCCTTTCCGGGGTTGACCGCTGAACAACTCAATCGCTTCGACATCGGCCGCACGGCATTCATGCGGAATATCACCGTTGAAGAGGGCCTCGGCCCGGTTTTCAATCAGACGTCCTGTGGCTCCTGCCACAACGCGCCGCTCGGCGGCCCGGGCGCCCAGCAGGTCACCCGCTTCGGCCGCATCGACAAGAAGGGCGGCTTTGATCCGCTCGCCGAGTTCGGCGGGTCGCTGCTGAACGTCAATGCCATCAGCGATGACTGTCTCGACGAAATCCCGGCGCACGCCAACGTCACATCGCTGCGGGTCACGCCAGGGGCGCTCGCCTATGGCTTGATCGAAGCGGTCCCCGACGATGTCTTCGTGGCAATCGTCGCAGCGCAGCCGGAGGCGCAGCGCGGCGTCATTCGGTGGACCGAGGCTTTTGAGAATCCGGGCGTATCCCGGGTCGGTCGCTTCGGCTGGAAGGCGCAGTTGCCGAGTGTGCTTTCCTTCAGCGCGGATGCATCGATGCAGGAACTCGGTTTCACGAACCGACTCTTGCCCAACGAGAACCCACCCCGCGGCGATGAAGACCTGCTCGCCGAGTGTGACTTCGTGCTCGATCCCGAAGACGGACCCGACGCCGATGGCTACGACTTCATTGACCGCGTCACCGACTTTCAACGATTCCTCGCGCCGGCGCCGCAGACGCCCCGCGTCGGCATGAGCGGCGAAACCGTCTTCAATGCAGCTGGCTGCGCTGTCTGTCATCCGTCCACCATGCAGACCTCCGACGACCCGATGCTTGAGGATGTGCTTCGCTCGCAGACGATCCACCCATACGGCGACTTCCTGCTGCACGACATGGGCGCCGCAGCCGACGGCATCGGCGATGGCCCGGCTGGCATGCGGGAGATCCGAACGCCACCACTGTGGGGCGTACGTATTCGCAATCCGCTCTGGCACGACGGCAGCGTCAATGGCGGCACCTTCGAGAGCCGTGTTCGCGCCGCCATCGATCTGCACGGCGCTTCGCTCAGTCAGGGACAGGCGGCCGCCGCTGCATTTGATGCGCTTCCCGTTGCAGATCAGGATGCGGTCCTTGCCTTTCTTGGTTCGCTCGGTCGTGTCGAGTGTGATGGCGACGGTGACGGCGATGTGGACCTTTCCGATTTCTGGGACGTGGATGGGTTCATCGCCTGCATGGGTGGCGGTGTCACACCGGACGATGCCTGCGCGGTCCACGATGTGGATGGCGATGGCGATGTCGATCTCGATGACGCGGCCTTCTTCGCAGCGGCATTTGACGGTGGACCGCGTGATTGTGACGGCAACGATGTGCAGGACTTCATCCAGATTGCAGAAGATCCCAGCATCGATGCGGATCAGAACGGCGAGATCGACGCGTGCAATCCCTGTCCGGCCGATGTCGACGGTTCCGGCAGCGTCGGGACCGACGATGTATTGCTGGTGCTCTCGGCCTGGGGCGGCTGCGCCAGCGGCTGTGACGCGGATGTGGATGGGGATCTGTTTGTCGGCGTGAACGATCTGCTTGCAGTCGTATCTGCGTGGGGGGCATGTCAGTGATGGGTGGAGGACAGGGAGCAACCATGCGAAACATTGTGATCGTCGGATCGATTGCGTTTTTTTCCGCGGTGGCTACTGCGCAAAATAGTTGGATGACCTACGCAAACGAAACAGACACGCGGCTGCAGTCCGATCCCTCGGTCGGTATCAGCGATGACCGCGAGAAGGACTACATCGTCGGCGACCTCGACATGGATGGCGATGATGATCTGATCTGCGTTCGGAAGGAGCCGTTTACCAGCACCGGCCGCAATGCCAATGTGCTGTTCCTGAATGAAGGCGGCGTTTTGGTCGATCGCACAGGCACCTATGCAGTCCAGTCGGATGTCGCGGGCGATCAGGGCTTCCTGACACCCACGAACGATCGCGACGTGGAACTCGTGGACGTCAATGGCGATGGTTGGCTCGATATCGTCACGGCCCCAACCCTGACCGACAACGACTTCAAGCATCTTTCGCATCCCAGGGTTTACATGAATCTCGGCGAGGACGAAGGGGTGTGGCAGGGATTCCGGCATGAGGACGCTCGCATTCCGCAGATGCACGCAACCGCCGGCCCACGGTTCTGTTCGGTTGCATCTGGAGATATCGACGGAGACGGCGATCAGGATCTGTACTTCGGCGACTATGACAGTGGCGGCTCGCAGATCCATGACTACAACAACCGGCTGCTGATCAACGACGGCAACGGCTTTTTTACCGACGAGAGCGAAGCCCGCCTGACTGCCGAGATGCGGGAATCGGCATTCGGCGCCGCGAGCGAAATCGCCGACATGAACGGTGACGGCGCGCTCGACATCGTCAAGCAGACATCACTCAATGCGCCCCAGCACATCGCCGTGACGTGGAACAGTCCCACGCACGAAGGCATTTATGTCGGCTATCAGATCATCGATCAACTGGCGCCCTATCACGTGTCGGTCGGCGATCTCAACGGCGACGGCATGCTCGACATGATTACCAGCGACGATGGCGTGGACAACTATTACCTCAATCAGGGCAATGATTCCAATGGCTACGCGCAGTTCTCGCAGCGCGCATTCAATTCGATCACGAGTGGATTCGGGAGCGACAACTACTGCGTCGATCTCGACAACGACGGTCACCTCGATGTGATCATCTGCGATGTCGATGTGGACATCTCAGGGTGCAGCCGCACTACGCACATCTTTCGAAACCGCGGCGAGAGTCCGGAGGTCACCTTCAGCCGCGACGACACGGGCATACCCGATTCCATGCTGAACGGTGTGCATGATGTGGGCATCATCGACATCAACGGCGACGGTTGGCTCGATTTGGTGATCGGCCGCTGCGAGAGTACCGAGGTCTGGATCAATCAGCCGCCCACCGGCATGAGTTTCAGTTGGGAGGGCGGCATCCCATCACAGGTTTCACCGGGCGCGCCGCAGGAAGTGCAGTTCACCCTGCACCCGATCGGCGAGGCCGAGGTCTCCCCCGGAAGCGGGGGTCTCTGGGGCCGCTCGCCGGGCGAGTCGTGGGAGGCGATTCCGGTCGAGTCTCTCGGTGATGAGCAGTACCGCGGTGAACTGCCGGCGGTGCAATGCGCCGAAGAGATCGAGTTCTACGCCTCGGGCGAAATCGTCGGCGGCATCATCTATGCCGATCCTTCCTCGGCGCCTGCAGCGGGCTACACCGCCGTGGGAGCTGACGGTGTCGAGACGCTTATCCGCTTGGACTTTGAAGAACCTGCGGTTGGATGGACCGTCGAGGATGATTCATCGCTCACGACCGGCTCGTGGGAGCAGGTCGATCCGATCGGCACGCTCTACGGCACGATAGTTTCGCAGCCTGAGGATGACGCCACTTCTGGCGGCGATGCGGTCCTTTGTTTCATCACCCAGAACGGCAGCGAAGGCGGCAGCGTCGGTGAGGCTGATGTAGATGGCGGCGCGACGACCTTGATCTCACCTGCCATCGATCTGGATGCCACGGACGGCACGATTTCCTACGCGAGGTACTTCTTCGACAGCGAAGCCGCCGATATGCTCGTGACCGAGATCAGCGAGGACAACGGCGTCAGTTGGACGATGGTGCATGAGACGAACGGTACGAACTCGGAGTGGCAAACGGCGACTTTCCGTATCGGCGACTACATCATTCCATCGGCCGAGGTCCGCGTCCGCTGGGTGGTCGAAGACGGCAACTCTCCATCCGTCGTCGAAGCCGGCATCGACAACATCCAGCTCGATGTTCTGACCTGCGATGAAGTTGAACCGTGTCTTGGCGACATCGACGGCGACGGCATCGTGACCGTTGACGACGTTCTCGCTGTCCTCAGCCACTTCGGTGAATCATGGAGCGGCCCGGAAGATCTCAACGGCGACGGTGTCATCGACGTCAATGACCTGCTCCTCATCTTGGCCGCTTGGGGTCCGTGCGATTGACGAAATAGGAGGCGCACCGCGGCGTCTCTCGAGGATCATCTGGCCCGTCGGATTGGCTCAGGCGCATGGTCCCCAGACAGCGAGCAGTTCAAGCAGGTCATTGACGCCGACGACACCATCGCCGTCGATGTCGCTGTCACCACTGCCGTCCCAGTCCCCGATCAGTTGCAGTAGGTCGTTGACGTTGACGGTGTCATCACCATTGATGTCCCCGAGGCAGTCGTTATAGACGGGCGTGACAACCATGGTGCCCTGAAGGTACACGCGGTCGATCTGGACGTTCTGTTCACCGAAGGGCCATCCCATGTCGTATACGACATCGCCGAGAAAGATGTCAGTCAAGGAAATGAAACCATTGCCACTCCCGGAGATCTCCATGTAGAGGTGGGCTTCAACATCGATGGTTCCGTCGTCATCGGCGTCGGCGGAAATGTAGGAGTCCCCGATCACGATCGGTAGTGGCCCGGGGTTGGAACCTTCTCCGTGCCGCATTTCTGGATCGATGCTGCTGGTGACGTCGAATGGACCAAAGACAATTCCCATGAACACCACATCCGCGGCGATGTAGGTGATGTCGTAGACATATTCGTAGTCCGTCGCGTCGGTGGCAACAGTCGTTGAACTTGTCCAGAACACATCCTCTCCTCCAGTCGAGACATCGAAGGACCAACTGGTACTTCCCGCGGAGGCAAAGGAGGTCAGGCAGGACATCGCAAGCAAGGCGGGCAGCGTCGTGTGGTGTGGTGACATGTCGGACCTCCTCATGTTCCTTAGAGCGGATAGCAACATCATGCCAGATTCCCTCTGGCGTGCAAGTGCCTGCGAGGAGATTCTATTTGTGAGGATGGAGCCATTTTGGCTATTCGGGGCGTTGGCGGGGTGGTGGGGGTGGCGGGGGGGACTCCGTGGCATCATCCGCGAGTGATCGGCAGTGACACCGCGGGGCGCTGCTCCCGCACCAGATCGCGAATCACCATGACCAGGCCGATCACGAATGCAACGCAGATGGCCGCCATGATCGACGGATGCAGTGTGATCCACGGCTCC
>DOVP01000070.1 GCA_003520025.1 Phycisphaerales bacterium | reverse complement strand
GGGAGTTCCGGGGGTGGAGCGGGTGCCGGGAGTTCCGGGGGTGGAGCCGTGATGCCGGCGTCGGTGGGGTTGGCCTCTTCGGTGGTGGAGGGTTCGTTGCCGAAGCCCGGTTCGCCAGCGGACATCGGTAGCAGCGTTTCAGCTACCGTTGGAGGGGCTGTGGATGCGCTGGTGTGCATCCAGATATTCGCATTGAGAACGAGGGCCAACGTCAGGTACACAGTGAAGGCGACAACGGTCATCACGGTCAGCGCGTCGCCGACGCGACCTCCGAAGACACCCTCGGTGCCACCACCACCCGCTCCGCCGAAAGCACCGGCGAGGCCACCGCCAGCGGGTCGCTGCACGAGGATGATGAGGATCATCGCCACTGCAACGACGATGAAGATGATGGTGAGTGTGAGGTAGAGAGTACTCATGGCTGCTCCCGCCGGGCCGCCGCCCGGGCGATGTCAAGAAAGGACTCGGCTTGCAGCGATGCACCTCCGACCAGTGCGCCGTCCACATCTTCACAAGCCATCAGTTCGGCCGCATTGGCCGGTTTGACCGAGCCGCCGTAAAGGATCCGAATCCTCGCGGCGGACCGGGCATCATAGCGGGAGCCGAGCTCGGACCGAAGGGCGGCGTGTACTTCCTGTGCCTCGGCTGGCCCTGCGGTCCGCCCAGTGCCGATCGCCCAGACGGGCTCGTAGGCAAGGTCCACGCAGTCCAAATCGTCCATGTTCACCAATGCGAGGGATCCTCGAACCTGTCCGAGGACCGTATCGAAGGTCTTGCCCTGATCCCGCTGCTCCAGCGTCTCACCTACGCAGAGCAACACCCGCAGGCCTCCATCGAGCGCCATCCGGACCTTCCGAGAGAGCAGGGCATCGTCTTCGCCGAGTCCGTGACGCCGCTCGGAGTGCCCAACCAGCGTCATGGTGCAGCCGGAATCGACCAACATTGATGCAGCGACCTGCCCGGTGAAGGCCCCGGAGGGCTCGTCGGATACATCTTGCCCGCCTGTTACAACGCCGGAATCGCCAACGGCGGCTGAAACAACGTTCAAATAAGGGTATGGAGGGAAGACTGCCAGATCGACCAAGCCTTCGATGCTTCCAGCGCCAGCGGCAATCTCCCCAGCCAGGGCCGCTGCGGCACACCCATCCAAGTGCATTTTCCAGTTTCCCCCCACCATTGGAATCCGAGTCATGTCATGCCTCTCCGTTGGATTGCCCCGCAGGATAACGGGGCGGGCATCTACACTACGAGGCCGGGCCCGGCCACGGGCCCCATCAATCCCCATGAAGCCGAACACCACCAATTGCATGACCGCAGCAGCCATCCGCCAGTCCTATCTGGACTTCTTTCAGGACAAGGCTGCCCACACGATCGTCCCAAGTGCTCCGGTCGTCCCTCACGACGACCCGACGCTGCTCTTTGCCAACGCAGGCATGAACCAGTTCAAGGACGTCTTCCTCGGCACAGGTACCCGACCCTGGACCCGCGCAGTGGATACGCAGAAGTGCATCCGCGCAGGCGGTAAGCACAATGATCTTGAAGATGTCGGCCGTGACACGTCCCACCACACCTTCTTCGAGATGCTCGGCAACTGGTCATTCGGCGACTACTTCAAAGCCGAGGCCATCGAGTGGGCGTGGGAGTTGCTGACCGAGGTTTGGGGACTGCCCAAGGATCGGCTGTATGTGACAGTGTTCGCCGGGGACGAAGCTGAGGGACTTGAACCGGACACCGAGTCCGAGCGGCTGTGGATCGAGAAGACAGACATCGATCCGACGCATATCAGCCGCTGGGACAAGAAGGACAACTTCTGGGAGATGGGCGCGTCGGGACCATGCGGTCCGTGCAGCGAGATCCACTTCGACTTCACGCCCGACAAATCGGGCGGCCCACTGGTCAATCTGGATCATCCCGATGTCATCGAATTCTGGAACCTCGTATTCATCCAGTACAACCGCCGCGAAGATGGAACGCTCGTTCCGCTTCCGGCCAAACATGTCGACACCGGTATGGGCTTTGAACGGATCGTACGAATACTGCAGGGGGTTCGAAGCAATTACGACACCGACTTGTGGACGCCCATTTTCGAAGCGATCCAGCAGGAAACCGGAGCCGACGCGTACACGGGCAGCATGGAGTGTCAGGTCGATACGGCCTACCGCGTTGTTGCCGATCACATCCGCTGCCTCGTCGTGGCGATGACCGACGGTGCCATGCCCGGGCCGGACGGGCGGGGCTTCGTGGTGCGTCGCATCCTGCGAAGAGGTGTTCGGATGGCACGCCAGGCGCTCGGTGCCAAGGAGCCACTGCTCTGCCGGCTGGTGCCTGCAGTCGTAGATGCCCTCGGCGGCGCCTTCCCGGAACTCACCAACGCTCCGGAGGAGATCGCGGCAGTCATCAAACAGGAAGAAGAGGCCTTCCTCAAGACGCTCGATCGGGGGCTCGCCCTCTTCGCTCAAGCAGCGGGTGAAGCCAAGGCCGGGGACGGGCGAATCTCCGGCGAGCAGGCTTTCCTCCTGCACGACACGTTCGGCTTTCCAATCGATCTCACGGCGCAAATGGCCGAGGAGCAATCTCTCACACTCGACCGAGAAGGCTATGAAGTTGCGATGCAGCGGGCTCGTGCTCAATCACGCGGCGAAGATGCGGCAACCGACCTTGTTGCGGCGCTCCCCCCCGATGCGATCGCCGCGCTCTCCCAACTCGGTGGTCATGGCACAGATGACTCGCCGAAATACGAACGGTCGCTGTGTATCGGCCATGTCCGCGGCATCTGGAACGGAAAGAACCTCGTAGAACATGTCGCGGCAGGTGAGCGGGTCGCCGTCATGCTTGACCGGACCACCTTCTACGCCGAGCAGGGTGGGCAGGTCGGCGACACGGGGAAACTCATTTCCGAGGCCGAGGGTGATACGCCAGGCGACCTCGTCTTCCACGTCGAGCAGACCACACGGTCCGGATCCTGGGTGCTGCACATCGGGCACCTTGTGGAGGGAACCCTTCACCTCGACGCCGCCGTCGATGCGAAGGTCGATGCGCCGCGGCACGCCGCCATTGAATCGAACCATACCGCCACCCACCTTCTGAACCGGGCGCTGCGATCGACTTTGGGTGAACATTGCGATCAGCGTGGCTCGCTCGTGGCGCCAGACCGACTTCGGTTCGACTATGCAGCCCGGGAAGCGCCGAACATCGAACAGCTCGCGGAGATCGAGCGCGCCGTCCGATCGGATATCGCCACAGCGTTGACTGTGGACGCAGCCGATGTGCCACTCGATGTGGCGCAGGATATTACGGGTGTTCGCGCCGTCTTCGGCGAGCAATATCCCGACCCCGTTCGAGTCGTCTGTATCGGCGCTCCGGTCGCCCAACTCGCCTCTTCGCCCGGCAGCGAAGCATGGCAGCATCTCTCCATCGAATTCTGCGGCGGCACACACCTCGCCGATACGACCGACATCGGTGACTTCATCATCATGCAGGAACAGAGCCTTGCTTCCGGGGTTCGGCGAATCGTGGCGGCCACCGGAGATGAAGCCGCCCGGACGCGGCGGGCTGGCGATGTGCTGCTCGATCGCCTGAATGCCATCGCTTCATTTGATGAGAATGAACTTCCGGAAGCCGTTGATGCCATCTCGCGTGAACTCAATGATGCGGACCTCGGGCTGCTCCATCGCCGCGCGGCAGAGCAGTCGCTGACGGACCTGCGAGAAACGACCAAGAAACTACGTAAGGCAGCCGCCGGTGAATCCAAAGGTACCGCCGTCGCGGAAGCGCAAGCACTCGCTCGTGGGAATGAAGGTGACTTCATCGTCGGTGAGTTGAGCGCCAATGATCGCGAGACGTTGCTTGCCGGCATGGACGCCATTCGCGGCATCACACCGGATGCGGCCTGCTTACTCGCGTGCAGGGTCGAAGACGCCGGCAAGGTCATCATCGTCGCGAAGGTCCCGCAACCGTGTATCGACCGCGGACTCAAAGCCGGCGACTGGGTTCGAACCGCGGCGCAAGCCTGCGGGGGTGGAGGCGGCGGTCGGCCCGATGCCGCGCAAGCCGGCGGCAAGGATCCCGACAAGTTGCCTGACGCGCTCGCTGCGGCGACCGCACATGCCCAAGAGGTGCTGACATGAGCGAAGTTGAAGAGACCAACACCCC
>DOVP01000288.1:904-3350 GCA_003520025.1 Phycisphaerales bacterium | reverse complement strand
CTTGCTCGGCCTCGCCGGGCTGACATGGCTGTGGATTCTGGCCGGCTCGCTTCCAGGAGGTGTCGAGGATGTGGCGGCTGAGGTATTCGTGCTGATCTTCTCGCTGATTGCGGTGGCCGCCGCAGTGCAGATGATCGTGCAGCAGCGACCGGTCTACTCGGCCCTCTTCTTTGTGCTGGTGGTGCTGAGTGTGTGCGGCGTGCTGGTCATGCTTGAGGCTTTCTTCGTGGCCTTTGCGCTCGTCATTGTCTACGCAGGCGCCATCCTGATTACATACATGTTTGTGCTGATGCTGGCACGGCAGGCCTCCGATACCGAGCACGAGGGCGAGATTCCTTCATACGATCGCGTACCTCGCGATCCGGTATCTGCAGCTGTTGTTGCGGCGATCTTCATGGGCATCGTGGTCGCAGCGACGTTCTCCGGACTCTCTGATTTGGCGCCCGCAGCTGGCGAGCAGGACCGACTTGACGCCGACGTCGCGTTGCTCAGATCTCTGCCGGGGCAGGTTCGTCGTGAACTCGAGGCTGCAGAGTTCGAAGGCACATTGCCCGAGTCACTCGATGACGTCGTTGTTGCTCGTGATGGCAAAATCCTGTTTGAGGGTGGGGGAGGCGTGTCGATTCCGCTGACGCCGCCAGGCAACACATCGCACGTGGGCTGGAGTCTCGTCGCCTCCTTCCCGGCGAGTCTTGAACTGGCCGGTGTGATCCTGCTGATGGCGATGTTCGGCGCGGTCGTGCTGGCCCGCCGTGAAGTCGAGCACGCCGAAGCGGAACTTGCGGCCGCCACCGGGGGTGATCGCGACGAGTATGTCGACTCCAGGGAGGACACGCCGTGAGCATCCTCGCTGCCGAGTTCTCAAGCGTTTCGCTTGCTCACATGTTGCTGCTCGCCGGTGTGCTGATGGCCATCGGCTTGGCTGGTTTCTTGTCTCGCCGCAACCTGATCGTCATGTTCCTGTGTACCGAACTGATGTTCCAGGCGGCGATTGTCGCCATGGTTGCGTTCGGTCGGTGGTATTGGGATTTCTCCGGGCAGGTCTTTGTGATCTTCATCCTGACCGTGGCCGCTGCCGAGGCGGCACTAGCGCTGGCATTGGTCGTCCTGCTGTATCGGCGACGGTCGACCCTTGATGCGGAGTCTTGGACGGAGCTTCGCGAATGAGCCCGATGGCGTTGCACATCCCGTTGATGTCTCCGGGTACCCCTGCCGTTCCCGTAAGCGAGGTCGTGGTGACCTCCGATCTTTCGTGGGCCGGTTTCATCCTGCTGCTTCCGTTGCTCTCGCTGGTGCTGTGCGGACTGTGCGCGGCCTTCCGTGTCAAGACCAAGTTGCCCGCGGTGATTACGACGGCGTGCCTTGCAGCCTCGTTCGTGACTTCTGTTTTTCTCTATCTGAACTACACGCCGCCCGGCGAGGTCGTGCCGCTGCTGGACTGGATCAACCTGAGTTGGGGCAGCGGGCAGTTTGAGTCGTTCTCGGCGAACTTCTCGCTCTACATCGATTCGCTCTCGCTGCTGTGGATCATGTTCGTGACGGGGCTCGGCACGCTCATCACGTTCTACGCGAGCGAGTACATGGAGCCGGATCTGGGCAAGGGCTACAGCCGCTTCTTCGCCGGCGTGAGCGTCTTCCTCTTCGCCATGTCGGCCCTGGTGCTCTCAGACAATCTGCTGATGCTCTACCTCGGCTGGGAGGGCGTCGGCTTTGCCTCCTATTGGTTGATCGGCTACTACTACCAGCGGCCCGCCGCGGTAGCCGCGGCGAAGAAGGCTTTCATCGTCAACCGCATCGGCGATCTTGGTTTGGCGCTTGCCGTCTATCTCATCTGGACCACCTTCGGGACGGTGCAGTACGACGAATTGATGACGGTACTGCACGATGGCACATGGAAGCATGTCTACGACACGTGGACGACATCGGCCATCCCGTTTCTGTTGATGCTCGCTGCTTTTGGCAAGTCGGCCCAGTTGCCGCTCTATGTATGGCTGCCCGACGCGATGGAAGGTCCGACACCGGTTTCGGCGCTGATTCATGCTGCGACGATGGTGACGGCGGGTATCTACCTCATAACGAGGACGTATCCGCTGTTCATGATGGAGCCGGTATCGCTGCATGTTGTGGCGTGGGTGGGCGGCCTGACGGCACTGCTTGCCGCGACAATCGGCATGGCGCAGTACGACATCAAACGCATCATGGCCTACTCGACGGTGTCGCAGCTTGGTTTCATGTTCCTCGGACTTGGCGTACTCACAACCTATGGTGCCGCCTATCACGTGTTTACCCACGCCTTTTTCAAGGCCGTCCTGTTCCTGACCTGCGGCGCCATCATGCATGGCTTCGCCGGACAACTCGATCTTCGCAAACTCTCGGGCCTTCGGCACATCAAGGGCTGGCGGATCACGGCGTGGACGATGTTCATCGGATCGCTGGCACTGGCGGG
>DOVP01000288.1:0-599 GCA_003520025.1 Phycisphaerales bacterium | reverse complement strand
TCGGATCGCTGGCACTGGCGGGCTTCCCGTTCACATCGGGCTACTTCTCGAAGGACGCGATTCTCGCTGAGGCCTTTGTGACGCAAGGTCCGGGCTTTGAGATTCTGGGATGGATGGCTATTTTCACCGCCGGCCTGACCGCCTACTACACCTTCCGCGTGTGGTTCCGCGTGTGCGCCGGACCGGTCAAGTACGAGCCGGGCGAGGAAGCACATGGCGATGATCATGGGGGCGACTTCCATCCCCACGCTCCGCGGTTTGCCATCAACTCGGTGCTCATCATCATCGCCATCGGATCGTTGGCGACAGCGGTGCCGTACTTCCTGAGCAATCATGCCGATGCCAATCTCACAGGTGGCTGGGTGGCCGACATGGTGCACGACTCGACTGCCCGTGAGGGCCTGCCGGGATTCGCTGCCGCTACCGATCACGGCTACACAGCGGATGCGGGGCATGGTCATTCGACGCTCCTGGGCATGGACCCGCATTACGCGATGTACTGGATCTCCGGCACGGTGGGCTTGATCGGCCTGTTCTTTGCAGTCTGGCTGCACCTGTGGAGGCGAGCAGATGCCGATGCGCTTCGTGGTTGGCTGCGA
>DOVP01000197.1 GCA_003520025.1 Phycisphaerales bacterium | reverse complement strand
ATAAGCCTCGGCCAGCCCGCGAATCGATGGGTCGTCGAGCCTTCGCAGCATCCCCTCCACCTCGCCAAACATCGCGGCGTTGTCGCCACTGCTCACCGGCATGAGCGACAGCAACGTCGCGTGGTCCGCCTCAAAGGGCTCGATTGATTCGATGTTCACCTGCGGTGAGCCTTGCCAATCAACGACATGCCCATCGATCGACACGGCCCGCGCATCCTTAAGGGTTGCGAGCTGTGATGCATCGAAGGACCAACCACGCCCCGATACCTGCCCGCCGGCATTTCGCAGCAGGCATCGCAGGTAGGCCCCCCCGCTGCGACTGGTGCCCAGTTGCGGGTTCACCAGCAGAAACGGCTCGCTGCTCAGAGTCTGTCCGGGTTCGATGGTTCCGCTCATGGACACAAGCCTATGCGGTCGGCGAGTTCTTCGGCGAGCAGCCCGCGGGTACCGCGTTCACGCCGCCAGCACGCACCCGCCCGAGCGTGCGTGGTCACGGCAAGCCTCGCGGCCGCGGCCACATCGACCGCTTCGTCTGACTGGGCAAGTTGGGCGAGGATTCCGGCCAGCACACCGGTGAGTACATCACCGCTGCCTGGAATTGCCAGTTCAACACCGCCCTCATCAGAGGTCCACACATCGCTACCCGAGGCAACAACCGTTCCGTGCCCCTTGAGGACGATGACAGCGTTCAATCGGTCCGACATTGCAATCGCTGCTTCTCGTCGACTGTCATCGTCGCTGCCTGGAGTCGCCAGCCCCATCGCCTCGGCCAGCACCCGAAACTCGCCCGGGTGCGGAGTCAGCACAACGTGTCGCGACCACCCACCGACCGCGTCGAGACCCGCGACGATGTGAATCGCATCGGCATCGAGCACCAGAGGCGGACCCTCGGCAGAGAGAAGCGACGACACGACCGCCACTGCGCCTAGCGATTGCCCCAAACCCGGCCCCACCGCCATTGCGTCGGTCTCGGCATCAAGTGACGCGACCGCCAAAACGGTCCCGCGTGATTCCAACTCACCCCGCCCATCCTGCGGCAGCGGTCGCCCCGTCGCTGAGAGACACTCCCCTAAGACCTCACTCATGATCGACCGCGGCGAGGCGATCATCACTCGTCCACACCCAATTCGCAGCGCCGCCCGCGCCGCAAGCGCGGGCGCGCCGACCATCGTCGTATCCGTGTTGTCCTGACCGCCCACGATGCCGACCGTCCCGAACGTCCCTTTGTGACCGTCCTCGGGTCGTGGTGGTAGCGCAATCGGGTTGCTCACCGATCTACCCGCACGATCTCGATCTCCAAGTTTCCCAAAAGACCAAGCAACGCCATCAATTGACGCTGCCCGTCGCCGTCCTCAAGCGACGAGGTCGCCACAAGAATATGCCCGACCGTAAACGGCACCGGAAGCGTCGCATCAAGATCAACCCATGCGCCATCGATCAAGGCCTGCGTCCACATGTGCCACCCGAACGCGCCGACAGAACCCATCCACACGAGTCCAGATGCCACCCGCGATGGAATTCCCTCTGCCCGAAGCACCGCGGCAAGCAATACACCGTGTTCGGAACAATCGCCTTGCCGATTGCGAACCGTCTCGGAAGCGCTGGCAAAGGCGGTCGCCAACCCCTTGTTGGTAATCCACGCATGCACCGCTTGTCTCGCCGATTCTGCGCGTTCCCGCTGCGATGCCTCCGGCGGCAGTGACTTTGTGGAAGACTCCGCCAAAGCGAGAACCGCCTCGTCACCAGAGTCGATCATCGTCGAAGGGTTTCGATATGCAGCATCGCTTCCTTCGCCTCGCGCTGCGGGCAAACTCGCATCCCGCTCGACCAGCAGCAGCGTAGTTTCTCCGTCAACTCCCGCAATGCTTTGGCCGCCGCTTGCAGGCAACTGCAATGGCGATCTGTCGAGCGTTTGTAGACGCATGAATGCACGTGTCGCATTCAGTTGATCCTCGATAGTGCCTGTCGGCGTGATGAAGAGCGAGAGGAACAACTCCGGAGCTGGCTCGCCACGTATGCGCATCGCTGTAGCTTGATCGGTCAAGACCGAACGCACTTCGCCAAATGGCGCTTGCATCGTGGTCACGACTGGACGCCAGTCCTTGGAAAACCAACTCTGCATTTGAACAGGAAGCCCTTCTGTTTGGACACTCCACTTGCTGACTTCCAGCATGCGACCGCGAACTTCTACAGTGCCTTCGCCAAAACGGGTCAGTTTCTGCAACACAGGCGACAAACCGAGATCTGGAATGAGCGTTCGCCACTGCACCTCGGTCGCACCCGCCTCGGCTCGCTGCTTCAGAAACTCACGACCGGCCGACGGCGTCAGCCATGGCGCACTCGGCGCTGGCCGCGCTGCCGTCGATGTTCGCTGTCCCTGTACGGTCGTCACAACGACCGTTTCTCCTTTGAACGTCCATATGGTTCGAACTGGTGGTCCCCCCATCTCCTGAGACCATTCCATTGAAATGGGCCGGCCATCGAGATGGTCGGTCCACGTCGTGCTCGCCCGAACCGTCACTTCGACACCGGCTCGACTGATGGTCATGGTCTCATCGGCGTGAACCGTACGGACATCGCCAACGACCGACTCAACGGAGTGATTCCACCCTGCTGGCGTTCCACTAAGACTGATGGTGAACCACTCATCAATATCCACCGGCGTCGACAGGCAGACGCACAGCAGGCCAACGAATATCACGACTCAACTCCTTCGGGGCGAAGAAGCGGGAACAGAATGACGTCGCGAATACTCGTCTGATTCGTCATCAACATGACGACTCGATCGATGCCGAGTCCAAACCCACCTGCCGGGGGCATGCCGACAAGCAACGCCTCTAGGAAGTCGTTGTCCAGCGAGCGGAAGGCTGCTTCTTCATCGTTGATGCCGGCGAGTTGTTCTGTAAAGCGAGCACGCTGAATGTCCGGATCGTTCAGTTCCGTATAGAAGTTGCCCAGTTCCATGCCGCCGATGAACAACTCAGCACGCCATGCAAGGGTGGGATCGTCAGCGTGTGGCCGCGTGAGCGGAGAGAGCGCTGCGGGGAAGTCCGTCACCCAAGTAGGCCTTGCCGGATCGATCGAATCCTCGGCCTCGCCGAACAGGGCTTCGACCAACAGCCAGTGGTTCCGAGTTGCCGCGTCTTTCAGGCCCTTCGCCGTGGCGAGTGAGCGAACCGCCGTTTCGTCGGTCATTGCGCATCCGTGCGTCTGCTCGAACAGGTTTGCGTGGGTGATACGATCAAATGGTTTGGTGTAGTCAATCTCCAATTCGCCGTATGGGAGTACGCCGCCAGCGAGTTCCCGCAGCAGTGACTCGGTCAACTCAAGCACGGACTCGCAGTCGCCAAATGCCTGATAGGCCTCCATCATGGTGAACTCGGGATTGTGCCGCCGGTCGATGCCCTCGTTGCGGAAATTGCGATTGATCTCAAAGACCTTTCGCATGCCGCCCACGAGCAATCGCTTGAGATACAACTCTGGCGCAATTCGCAGGTGCAGATCGATATCAAGCGCGTTGTGATGCGTCGTAAACGGCCTCGCTGCAGCGCCGCCTGCGACAGATTGCATCATGGGCGTCTCGACTTCGATAAACCCGTGCCGCTCCATGAATCGCCGTGTCGCCGACACGATCTCGCAGCGGCGATGGAAGGTCTCCATCGTCTCAGGGGTGGTGTACATGTCCACATAGCGGCGACGGTATCGCTGCTCGGCATCGGTCAGGCCATGATATTTCTCGGGCGGCGGCGCCAAAGACTTGCAGTGCACCTCAAATCGATCGGCCCAGATGCAGATCTCGCCGCGTTTGGTGCGGCCAACCGGCCCAGATGCAACGACGATGTCACCGTAGTCCACCTTGGAAGCGAGTTTGAATGAAGCCGCCTCGAGATCGGCCTTCGAGCAGGAAACCTGCAAATCGCCCGATTCGTCTCGAAGCACCATGAAGCAGAGTTTGCCCATCGCCCGGTGCTGCACAACCCGTCCGGCGACCGTGGCGCAGGGTCTGGGATCCTCCGCCGGAGGCGGGTCGGCATCCACCGCGTCGGCGGCAGCTTCGTCGAAGCGTGATCTGGCCTCGGAGAGGGGCAGCAGCCCATCCACCCGCGAACCCCATGGATCAATGCCGAGATCCTCCTGCCACCGCTTCAGTTTCGCCCGGCGAGCTGCGACGAGGTCGGATTCGGATCGATCTTTCGAATCGGGAGCGTTCATGCCCGTACGATAGCCCCCCGAACGGATCAGAGTACCCCTGGCGGAGAGCCCTGCATGTTCCATGAACCCTGCCACATCACGCAGAGCCTCCCATTGCGGACAATGACCCGATGAGCGGCCAGCCGGCGGTCTTCCTCGACCGCGACAACACGATCATCTTCAACGACGGCGATCTTGGTGACCCAGATGGCGTCGTGCTGATGCCCGGCGTCCGCGAGTCTCTTCGCAAGCTGCACGAGCAGGACTGGCCGCTGATCGTCATCACCAATCAGGGCGGTGTCGCGCGGGGACGATACGACGAGGATGCAGTCAAAGCGGTACATGCCCGCGCAGAACAACTGCTCGGTGATGTACCCATTCTGGATTGGCTCTGGTGTCCGTGGCACCCAGAGGGAACGGTGCCCGCCTACACCCGCGAGCATCCGTGGCGGAAGCCCTCGCCGGGAATGCTGATCGAGGCGGCGGATCGACACAAACTGAATCTCACCCGGTCATGGATGATCGGCGATCAGGATCGTGACATCGCCGCTGGCCAGACCGCAGGATGTCGAACGATTCTGCTTGGTCAGACCCCGGGCGATCCTCCCCCCAATCATGTTGCTGTATCCATGCCGGAAGCGGTTGAGATCGTTCTTCGGGACCGCGAAGCATGATCGATTGGTCTCGTGTTCGACGAGTCACGGTGTTCATGCCCACCTGGATCGGTGATGTCTGCATGGCGACACCTGCGTTGAAGATGCTGCGAGCGGCACTTCCTGATGGCGCGCATATCACGGCCGCAGTGCGGCACGGCATGAGGCCGCTGCTTCGCGGTCATCCCGCCGTCGATGACCTCGTGAACATCGAGCCGCGAGGCGTGACGGGACCATGGCGTGCTGGGCGGATCTTGGCGGCGACGCGGCCGGAGGTGATCTTGGTGCTGCCCGGCAGTTTCCGCACCGCGCTGGCAGCGCGGCTGGCCGGACAATCTCGCCGCATCGGCTATGCGAGGGATGGGCGAAGTTGGCTGCTCAGCGATGCCGCCAAACCGCCGAGCCGAACACAACCAGTGTCCGCCGTAGACTGGTACTGCGGATTGGTTGGATCGGAATCTCCGGACTTGCCTGAACTGATCGTCACCGAGGAAGATCGACAATCCGCGGCATCAGTCATGACGGAGCCACCACCGGCGTATGTGCTACTGATCCCCGGCGCCAACCGCGAAGACAAACGCTGGCCCGCCGATCGGTTCGCCACCGTCGCCAATGCGCTGCATGAACGGCACGGTTGGACCGCGGTGATCGCCGGATCGCCCGCAGAGCGATCCTTGACAGCAGCAGTCGCTGATGGCTGCGACGGTCCGACGATTGATCTGACTGAGCGTGGCGGCACACTCGGGGCACTCAAGGCCATCGCGGCTGGTGCCGAGGTGGCCATCTCGAACGACACCGGTCCGAGACACATCGCCATCGCAGTTGGCACACCGGTCGTATCGCTCTTCGGCCCGACGGATCATCGTTGGACGCTTATGGAACACGCCATGGAGCGGCGATTACTTGCAGCACCCTTTCTTCCGGATGAATTGATGGCGGATCGCTGTGGAGCAGCCTGCCGCATCGACCGCATCACCGTGGGCGATGTCCTGCAGATCATCGACGGATGGAGGGAAGCGGGTCGTTCTATACTCCCCACCGAACCGTGAAGCACGCCAACGCAACTGCCAAACAGGAAGCCGCGCCCAGCGAGATGATCGCCGGTGACCCCATTGTCCGCGCCGCGAAAGCCGATCCGTTCGGGGACCGAATTCACACGATCCTGTTCGTGCTGTGGGCCTTTGCGTTGCCGCTGGGCATGATTCCGTGGGCCAAAGATGTTGTCTTCGGCGGATTGATCATCTGGAGTGTGCTGCGAGCCACCGTCGGGCACGTTG
>DOVP01000222.1:7733-8367 GCA_003520025.1 Phycisphaerales bacterium | reverse complement strand
TGCCGTATGGCCGGTACTGCGAAAATGGCGGATGGCACTCGGTGGATTCATCATCGGCAGCACGCTCGTTGCCGCCGTCATCGTGGCGCAAGCCGCGGGATGGGTTCCAACCGACAGGGTTGGATCGACCTATCGGCCCGACGCTTCAATGGGCACTTGGAATGCGGGCATGATCTGCGCTACGATATTGCTCGGCCATTTCTTGTTGGTAGGAGTCAAGCCAGGTGCCGCTTCCGTGGTGTGGCATGTTGGCGGCGTGACAATCGCCTCCACAGCCCTCGTACTCAACGCGACCCGAAGTTGCTGGCTGGCTGTGACCGTGGCCGGTATCGGAAGCATATTGATATTGATCGCCCTGATGCCCACGCTGCGATGGCGTCTCTTTCTCATCGCCACGGCTGCGACAGCGGGCCTGGCAATCGCGGCAACAATTGACGATGCCTTCCTCGGTTCCACGGGGACCAAACTCGTCTTTCACCGCACTACTCCAGTTATCAAGCAATTCAGAAACAGTTCTCAATTCGTCGCAAATCGAGGAACGATCAACTACCGTCGCAAAATGTGGAATGGTGGACGAAACATGATTTCACAGCGTCCGATTGCGGGGTGGGGACTCGGTGGATTGTCCACGGGG
>DOVP01000222.1:0-7344 GCA_003520025.1 Phycisphaerales bacterium | reverse complement strand
ACAGTTCAATCCACACTCGTCCTATGTGTACCAAGGGGCCAGCACAGGCCTGATCGGCCTCGCCCTGATGCTCGGGACACTTGTGGTCGCCCTGATATGCATGGGGCTGCGTGTTCGGAATGACCCCGTCATGATCGTCCCCTTGGCGATGTTGTCGGTGTGGATTGTGATTTCGGCCTTTGAGGCAACCCTGCTGGCGGGCGTTGGTGTTGGCGTACTTGTCCTGTTCCTGATGCCGGCCATTACTCGGGCCACCCAAGAGCCCGCAGAACATTTGACATGATCTGGCTCTTCCTCATCGTCGGAGCGTATTTGCTGGGTTCCATTCCATTCGGCGTGGTGATCGCCAAAACGCGTGGTGTCGACATCCGCGAATGTGGGTCGGGCAACATCGGCGCCACCAACGTCGGCCGCGTACTGGGCAAGCGGCTTGGGTTGTTGTGCTTTGTGCTCGACTTGGGCAAAGGCGCAGCGCCTGTTCTTGTCGCCGGAAGTTGGTACGGCATACTCGATGAGTGGGCGACAGAAATTCCTGCCCGCACATCTTGGCTGTGGCTTGCGGTGGGTGTGGCGCCGCTCGTTGGTCACATGGCGTCGGTCTTCCTCCGATTCCGCGGCGGCAAGGGTGTGGCCACGGCGTTTGGAGCGTTGCTGGCAATGTGGCCGACGTTGGGCATTCCCGCTGTGATCGCCTTCGCGGCGTGGCTGTTGGTGGTGGGCATCAGCCGAATTGTGTCGCTTGCGAGCATGATGGCTGCGGTGACTGTTCCGATTGCCACCATCCTCCTACTGCTCACCGCCCCGGTGCCCGAATCCGTGGCCGCCACCGAAATGGCCGCGCGGATGGCCCCTCCCATTATCGTCTCGATCGCCATCGCATCGCTGGTCCTATGGCGGCACCGAGCCAACCTCCGCCGCCTGCTCAGCGGAGATGAACCTCGGGTCGGACAATAGTGATCGTGGTTCGCCAATTGCTCAGCGGTTCAGCATCGCCAATACGACAGCAAGCGGAAACGCAACGTCCACCAGATCACGCACCGCACGCGGGCCAGTGAGATGCAACAGCAGTACAGCGGCGGCTGGAAAAATCGCCAAGCGTGTGGCGTTGGGAGCGTCGATCCAACCTTGATCATGAGCGAGCAGCAGCAGGCTGCCGGCGACGATCACGATCGCATCAGCCATCCACCACGTCCATGCCGGACCCAGTGTGTTGGGCAATGTCCGGGTGCCGTGCCGGGCATCGGTGTGCCGATCATCGAGATCGCACAACATCGCACCGGCCAACACGTGTACGAAGAGCACCACCCCGGCGATAGACCACGCGAGCGGCTCCCGCAACTCACTCCCCGCCATGACCAGCACGATGGCCATGCCGGTCAAACTCATCGCGACCGCTGCGTTCTTAAGCAGAAGCCGGTCCTTCAAACGCCCCGCTTTGGGCACATGTCCATAGGCCATCATTCCCAGAACCGCAGCAGGCACGATCAACGCCACCAGCCAACCTTCCGAAGCGGCAAATGCCAATCCGAGTACCAGCAACCCAACCGCCACAGATCGCGGCCGCGGCATCCGCTGCCTGAGAAACCGTACCCGCCGAGGCACCGATGCCAGATCGGCGCGGTCGGGCATCGCCGCCCAACCGCCGACTCGGTCCAGCAGGTAGGTGCCGGTTGTGACGAGCATGGCGATCGCTAAGGGTCGCCATCGAATCGGAACCCCGACAATGCCCATCACCAGAAGTACACAGCCCACGGCGTAGAACCCCGCCCATACGGCCAGATAGCCCATGGCTTCGATCAACGTGATGTGTCCTGTGGAACGAGCCATGGACTGCCGAGGATACGCCCGCACGGGTATCATGCGTCGCTTGAGTACCGATGCCTCAACCTACCGCTCGCCGCTGTCGACCCGCTATGCCTCGGCAGCGATGCAGGAGATCTGGTCGGACCAGCGGAAATTCAGCACATGGCGAAGGCTGTGGCTTGCCTTGGCCGAATCAGAGCGTGAACTCGGCTTGGACATCAGCGAGGCTCAACTCGAGGCCATGCGGTCACATCTGGATGATCTCGATCTTCAAGCGGCTCGCGACTATGAGCGGCAGTTGCGACACGATGTCATGGCGCACGTCCACGCCTGGGGTGACCAGATCCCGGAGGCCAAGGGCATCATCCACCTCGGTGCCACCAGTCAATTCGTCAACTGCAATACCGAACTGATCCTGCTGCGTGAGGCGATTGAACTTGTCGCGGCAAAAACGGCTGGCGTCCTGCTGGCGCTCTGCGACTTTGCAGAGAAGTGGAAGGATCTGCCAACGCTCGGCGCCACGCACTACCAGCCCGCGCAGCCCGTCACCGTCGGTCGTCGCGCCGCCACATGGGCGCAGGATCTCTGGCTGGCCTTGGAAGATCTCGAGCATCGTCTCGATACGCTGCGATTCCGTGGTGTCCGAGGCGCCACCGGGTCTCAGGCCTCGTTCATGGCCCTTTTCGACAACGATGCCGCCAAGGTCGAATCGCTCGACCGGTTGGTCACCGAGCGCATGGGATGGCAACCAGATGATCGCTTTCCCGTCACGGGGCAAACCTACCCACGCCTGGTGGATGCCCAAATACTTGCAGCGCTCGCTGGTGTAGCCGCTGCGGTCCACAAATGCGCAACCGACATCCGTCTGCTCGCCGGCGTCAAGGAACTGGAAGAGCCCTTTGAGGCGAACCAGATCGGTTCGTCAGCCATGGCCTACAAACGCAACCCCATGCGGTGCGAGCGGGCCTGCGGCATGGCTCGCTTCGTGATGACCTTGGCCGCATCGCCCCTACAGACCGCGTCGGTGCAGTGGCTCGAACGCACACTCGATGACTCCTCCAACCGGCGGCTCGTGCTGCCCGAGGCCTTCCTCGCCTTGGATGGCGTTCTCGACGTGATGCGAAATGTGGCCGACGGCCTCATCGTTCGCCCGGCCATTGTCCAGGCCCGGCTACAGGCCGAACTGCCCTTCATGGCGACTGAAGACATCATGATGGCGGCTGTCAAAGAGGGAGCCGATCGTCAGGAGGCCCACGAGGCCGTCCGGCAGCACGCATTGGCCGCTGCGGACCGCGTCAAGTCGGGCCAAGAGAACGATCTGCTCGCCCGATTGAGAACGGATCCGCTGTTTGCCAGCGTCGATCTATCAGACGTTCTAGACCCGATGCGGTATGTCGGAACCTGCCCAGAGCAGGTCGCCCGCTTCACGAAGGATGTTGCGGAACCTGTCCGAAATCGATGGCACAACCGCCTGAGCGAGTCAGTAGACCTCGAAATCTGACCCCAAAACCCATACAAATACCGAACAGATCGTCAAAAAATGGCCTCACTAAGCCAATATCGACGGACATGGCGGCAAATGACCGATACTCTCGCCATTGACGGGCACCGCCCCCCGACGTTCGGGATCGGCGTTGAGGGCCCCTAGGCAAGGCAAAGGACGTCAGTCAATGCAGTCATATGAAAATCTCAAGAACCTCATCGAAGGCGCGGTCGACGATGTCGCCAAGTGTGCTGGGGGCAACAAGGCCGCCGGAACCCGCGTCCGCAAAACAATGCAGGACATCAAGAACGCGGCTCAGGACGTTCGCAAGGAAGTCCTGTCGATGAGAGAGGACTGATCCTCCGGGGCGGAACTCGAACAGACAATCACGCAGCGGCCACCGGCGTTCGCCGGTGGTCGTTTCGTTTTGCCGACGGCCCCCAGTTGCCCGCCGCTTCGACGCAAACAAGGCGATCGGGGGCACCCACACTCTACTTGGGGGGTGGAATTCTTGGCTGCGTGGGGTAGTTTTCCGACGAGGTGCGCCCCGAATGTGTGTCCACATTATGCTGCCTGACCGCCATGGCAGACCCCCTGTTCGACATCTCGCGGCATGATCTCTCCATCGAGTTCATCACTCCCAGCAAACTCGATGATTTGTTACCCCAGTGCGGGGATATGCGGCAAGTCGACCGCGTGGCATGGATCGATGATGACGCTACACGGGCGATCGGCGTCAAATCCGTTCGAAATGATGAATTCTGGGTACCCGGGCATATCCCCGAACGTCCGCTGCTGCCCGGTGTCATCATGATCGAGGCAGCCGCCCAACTCAGCAGCGTCCTCTACCAATATCGCCAGAACTTCGAGCACAGCGAATTTCTTGGATTTACCCGGGTCGATGACTGCGTATTTCGCGGCACCGTGGAGCCTGGACAGACTCTCGTACTGCTCGCCAAGGAGAAGAAGTTTCAGCGGCGACGTTTTTCCTGCCATGCGCAGGGGCTCGTCGACGGGAACGTCGTCTTTGAGGTGCAGTGCACCGGGATGCGGATGTAATAGACGCGGCTGGTCAGAGACCAATTCCAATCGAGACGCTGGTGCCGCGCCAAACCGGCATGGGTTGATCACAGGGATTGCAGCAAGGCACCAGGATGATCGGGTATCCCCAGCCCCAGCCATACCCGCCCCGGCCATACCCCCCCCGGCCATACCCGCCCCAGCCGGAGCCTCCACCGCCGTAGGTGACGGTCGGGGAAAGGCCATACTGGACGGCATTCCCTGCCCGGTCCTTGGCCGGCTCGCCGAGCGCAAACCGCTGAAGAGGGCTCACCTTGGACGTTTGGGAAGCTGGACCTGCGGAAGAGGCGGGAGCCGCCGGGGCCGCAGGCATCTGAATCACCACCCCGGCCGCAGCCGAGCCGGCAATCAAAGCAGTCAGTCCAAGTGGGGCCATCCACATCACATCCCTATCCTACGTCCTCGGCTCGCCTCCGCAAGGACCAATCATGATCGACTCCCCGCTTCGGTTTACGCCAATCCTCGTTCCCAAGGTCTGGGGCGGCACTCGCCTCGCTTCGCTGGGGAAGAACATTCCCGGAGATGAACAGATCGGCGAATCATGGGAACTGGCCGACATGCCCGGCGACGGCCCGTGCAGCATTGTTGCCGAAGGCCACCATGCCGGAACGACGCTCCGCGAACTGTTGAACACCAACCAAACCGACATCATGGGCAGCGTCCCGCTCAACGCCCAGGACCGCTTCCCTTTGCTCATCAAGTTTCTTGATGCTTGCGAGAACCTCTCCGTACAGGTGCATCCCGATCAGCAGTGGGCAAGCACCCACCCGGATGCCTACCTCAAGAGTGAAGCCTGGGTCGTCGTGGACGCTGCGGCTGGAAGCCGCATCTGGGCAGGGGTTGTTCCAGGCACGACCGCAGCGAGCATGCACGCCGCCCTGGACAGCGACACGTTGACCGAGGTACTTGAGTGGCGCGACGCAATCGTCGGCGCCAGCCATAACCTCCCCAGTGGCACCTGCCATGCGTTGGGCAAGGGCGTCCTCGTCGCAGAAGTGCAGACCACCAGCGACACGACATTCCGCCTCTGGGACTGGGGGCGGCAAGGCCGCACCATGCATGTCGACGAGGCACTCGCCTGCATCAACTTCGATTCGCCTCCACCCGCGGAAGTACCCACCCCCACCATCGCGGCGGATGGCACGACCGACACCATACTGGCCGAGACGCCGTGGTTCATCATGCGCAGGCTGGACGCCGTCCAGCCAGCGACGGCGAAGTTTCCGCTCTCGAATGCGCCCGCGATCATCATGTGTCTTCATGGATCGGCCCATGTCACCGCAATAGCAGGCGGCACACGCCTCGCACCGGGAACCACCCTGTTGCTGCCCGCGGCCATGCAGGAGGCCACTCTGGAACTCGGCGAGCGGTGCGGGCTCGTGATTGCGGTTCCTCGGGGCTGATGTCTCGTACTCGTAGTCGATCCCCATATGGCCAACTATCAGTGACAACCATTCCGCGTCGATACCAAGCCGGCCAGTGAGTTCAGACGAGGATATCGACGATCCCCGTGATGCCGAGCAGGCATGACACAACACCGTTGAGTGTGAAGAACGTTAAGGCCATTCGGGATGTGCCCCACTTGTGAACGGTGGCATGCTCCACGACGAGCAGGGCTGTGACCGCGACCACACCGATCAGAAACACCCAGCCAAGCCGCGGGTCCATCCACCAGACGAGGGTGAGTAGCGTTACCGCTACGACATGCAGCACGCAACTGAGCCACAATGCCCCACTCACGCCCAGCCGCGAAGGCATTGAGTGCAGACCCTCGGCGCGATCGACCGTCACATCCTGCAGGGCGTAGATCATGTCGAAACCGGCCACCCAGCAGAGCACCATGCCCGCGAGCAACCACAGGGACGGCTCGACAAGCACTGCATCGGGATTGATTGCCACCGCGGCCGCGGGCACACTGATCGCGAGTGAAATGCCGAGCCATACGTGGCACCACGACGTAAACCGCTTGAGCAAGCCATAGGAACAAATCCATGCGAGCACAGGCACCGCGAGTATTACTGGATATGGATTTCCATAGAGAAACCAGAAGCCTGAGGTAATTCCGACAAACAACACGGACACAGCGGCGAGAACAAAAACGTAGTTCGACAGCGATGCCGCCCCCGATGCGAGCGGTCGCGAAGTAGTCCGCGGGTTGCGAGCATCAATCGCTCGATCGAGGATTCGATTGCTCAGCATCGCCGCTGTTCGCGCCGTCACCATCGCCACCACAATCAGCACGATCGCCCCGACAAACACATCATTCGACACCGCCGCGACACCTGACTCTTCTGGTGGCCAAGCCGCCATCACCGCCGCCAGCAACGCAAACGGCAACGCAAACACACTGTGCGCGATCTTGATATCGGCCAACATGATGCCGCAACAGAACCTCTGCGATGATGCATTACCGCTCACAGGACCGGGATGATACGACGCATGGCTGGCCGAAGTGCTCAAATCACTGTGCGCGAGTTGCTCACGAACCGACAGCAGCAAACTCGTCTTTATACCTCGGAGGGATGGCCAAGATGTCGAAAGTTCGATCAGCGTCGACTTGTTTCGGCGTCAATTTCTGTAGTCCTTCCAATGTCGTTCCTGTGAGTGCAAGCAACTCATAGCCCATCTCACGCAATTCTGTCACTTGAGATCTTCGATCTTCACGCGAGCGGTAGCCGAACATCTCTGATTGAATGACCGGCATATAACTCGCGGCGATTTCTCGTAACGTCTTGAAAGCCTCATAATCTCCACCTTCCAAATCCGTCTTGATGAATTTCAACTGGGCGAGGCGGTCGGCATAGTTGGCAAGCAGATACTTGGCGAGATTGATCCCTCGCACAGGCACCTTGAAGAACGAGGCGTGATCACGAACGCTGATCCCATCCTGATATCCCCCATTGATCAAAGATGGATCGTTGTATTGAAATACATATTCGCGATCCTCTGGCATTGCTGCGGCGTTCAACGCCACGATG
>DOVP01000211.1:841-3335 GCA_003520025.1 Phycisphaerales bacterium | reverse complement strand
AAGAACCCGAGGCCGACGATGCCATCATCTCCAATGGTAAGTGAGGCGGGCTCCACCACCATCCAATCCGGCCAGCCGACTCCGGGGAAGAACAGGGGCATGGTGGCCGTTGATCGTTCGCCCGCACCAGCGGTACCGGCGATGGTTGCCACGCTTGCCACGTCGCTTCCAGGTCGCGGCCTTACAAACGCCACCGCCACATCGCCATCGATCGTGCGTTCGCCGATCACGACACTGTTGCGTTCAACCTGTATGGGCGAGTCTGTGAGCAACATGTTCCAGGCCGAATTCGTGTCACGATTGCCGTAGAGCATGATGCCGCGGTTCGGTTCTGTCGCAGCATTGAAGTCCACATCGTCCACAATTTCAACGACGCCATTGCCGCGGTACCACCACCGTTCAGCATCTTGCCGCGCCCGGGCGCGGTTCCACGCCGTTTCTTCGTCGGAGCCGCTCGTGCCGACGATGAGCGTAATGCCGTGATTCCAAGCCGACCGGAGTCGACCGCTGCGGGCCGGGTTCTTCTCGTCAGGTGAGATCGGCTTTGCAGTAGCCCATACGCCGTCATCGGATCGCGCCAGTTGCACGGTGCCAGTGTCCGACGAGATCGGTGGCGACCCATCAAGCGTGACCTGGACCGACTCCTCGTTGAAAATATCCGGATGTCGGGTATCGATGGAAAGTCGAGCAACGTTCTCGGTGGTTCCATCAATCGTAATCGCCTCGCCGGATCGTGTGACCTGCAGGTCGATGCGGCTTGGGCGAAGCGATGCAATCTGCTGCTCAATCGTAGCCCAGTCACAGGATGCGGAGATCGATGGATCGACGGTGACGAAGGTCAACTGGTCGCGGTGGCCGCCTGCGCCGCGGGTATGCCGCTTGAGGAACTCGAAGAGTGGTGGCCAGTCCATACACTGATCACCCCACCAGTGGCCTGCGCCGGGCCGCTCGTAGTATGCAAAATCGCTGTGTGAAGTGCCGAGTTTCTCTCGCATCGCGCGGGCTTCGGTGACAGGCACATTGTCGTCGGCGTCACCGTGCAAGATGTAGATGCCCAACCGATCGGCGTTTGGAAGCAGCAGATTCGTGTCACTCGGATTGGCTGCGGTGCGGAGCAATCCGTCGATGCCGTCATTGTCGGCATACCGCTCCGGCCCACCATAGGTCCAGAAACTCGCCCAGCCGGCACTTGGCGCAATGGCGGCGAAGTCAGCGGGGCGGGTCAAGCCGAGGTTCCATGTGCCATGGCCGCCCATGGAGTGTCCAGTGAGCCATGTCCGCGACGGGTCATTCGGATACCGACGCCGCGCATCGGCGAGAACCTCAAGGGCATCGAGGCGTCCCCATTCCTCCCAGTCAAAGCCGAATGGGCGTCGATTGGTGGGCGCGACAACCATGCACCAGTCGCGGGGTTTGTAGCAGGAGGCCTGCTTGCCACCTTCGACCGAAGCGCCGTGCAGGGACAGCACGGTTCCCGGGAGTTCGTCGGTATCACCGACAGCAGGAACCAGTCCGTAGTACTGCACACTGCCGTCGATATCGCTCTTGAAGGTGTGCTTCCGCCACTGGTCGGCATTCCGAACGCGAAGCGAGAACGAATCGGTATCGAGCAAGTCGCCACTGCTGCTTCGAAGGCGAAGGGCGATGTCGGTGGACTCACTTTGGGCAACCGGCGATTGCAGTCGAACCGGAACTTTGAGGAATGACAGTGGGGGGATGGTCGGGACGGGCGTGATGGTCGTCATCCCATCCGATTCTGCTTCGACATGCCCGCCGCGAAGGGGCGCGGTGTCGACGTTGTACACCAGGATGGCTGCCCACTCGTTCAGAGGTTCATCGGCGATGGCGTCCGGCAGGGTGCGGTCCCTGCCGCCGAGCAACGCGACCCGTGGCGCGCCGGGCGAGACCTGTGTTCGGGCGAGTTCCCGGGCGGTTGTGACGGTTGGCGCAGGGGTTCCGCGGCCGGAGAGAAACAGGATCTCGTTGCGTCCCTTTCGCAGCAGAAACGGGAGCCGCGTGCGACCCTTGCCATAGATGTCGCCACCGCGGGGAAGTCCGTTGATCCAGGCGTCACCAAATGCGGAGGCATCGAGGATCGCCGGGGTGGTTTCATCCGACTCGAACACAAAGAGCCCCCATCCACCACGTGGAATGGTGGTACCACCCGAATCATCGACGGTAGGGGGCTTCCACTCCGGCGAGCCCACCATCTTTGAGGTGAGCGGCCGATCCGAAACAATCCAGGCTTCGATGCTGTCGGTGTGGATTGGACGTCGCCAAGCATCACGGACATCATCGGTGACGTGCGAGGTGATTGGCGTCAGAACCGTTGCCGCATCGCCCGGTGTTGTGGACAGCAGGAACGCCAGGGACAGGGATGAGATCATGTGGGGGCTCCGCGCTGGCCTCAGGAGTCCGGTGGGGAGTCGGCGGGCGATCCAGTTTCACTATTCGGTGTTGTGGGCTTCGACTCACCCTTCTTGGGCGGCGCAGC
>DOVP01000211.1:0-512 GCA_003520025.1 Phycisphaerales bacterium | reverse complement strand
CTTGGGCGGCGCAGCGAGGGCGGGGTTGAAGGTTCCAGTTGGTGCTGTGACTTCAGGTTTCTCGAAATTCTCTGCCATCGCATCCGGAACGGACCAGTCCGAGAATGCGATCCGGGTGAACACTTCGGCGCCGGGCGGGATGACATCCAACTGCGCCGGCCACGGATCGCCGGTTTGAGGAACGAAGATACCCAGCCGCAGGCCCTCTCGGAGCCGCTTGGCATTTGGACCGATGCGGAGAATCAGGAGATCATCGTCATTTCTCTGGATACTCTCAACTTGGTCTACCTCCCTGAGCAGTTCCCCCAGAGCATTGGGCGACAGGAGGGCTGCAATGAGCCCACCAGAACCGGCGATGCCACCGTTTCCAAGGGCTCGAAACTCGGCGATGCAGTCCGGCATCGTGGCAGGTGCTTTCTGCTCATTGAAAATCGTTCCTTGCTGCGGCAATGTCCAAGCATCGATGCCATTACTGACAAGGAATGGGCTGCCGTCCTGCGTCACGTTGATCT
>DOVP01000241.1 GCA_003520025.1 Phycisphaerales bacterium | reverse complement strand
TCTTGATTTCTGGGCTACGTGGTGTGGCCCCTGCCGAAAGGGCCTGCCGACGCTCATGGAAGTCACCAAGGAGCGAGCCAAGGACGGTGTCGTCCTGTGGGCGGTCGACCTTGATGAACCCAAGAGCAAAGTAGACAATTTCCTGAAGAAGAAGGGGTGGAACCTTCCGGTCCTGCTCGACACGAAGGGAAAGGTCTCTCAGAAGTACGGCGTCGGAGGCATTCCTCACACTGTCATCATCGATCCCAACGGCATGGTGCACTCCGTCGAAATCGGTTTCGGTGGCGCAGAGGCGACGAAAAAGAAACTCAACGCTGCGATTGATCAGATCAAGGGGAGTTGATGTGTGCGTCCTCTTCACTCCTTGAAGGGGGAGAAGATGGACAACGATCACTTATCGATGGTTGGAAGTGGAAAGTCCGGCGACGGAACATGCGCTTCGGCCAGAAGGGTTTCGAGGCGAGCAACGATGTCGGGGTGGTCGTCTGCAACGTTGGTAGTTTCGCCGGGGTCGGTATCGAGATTGAAGAGCAGCATGGTGGTGTCGCCGCGGCGGAGGTGTCGGCGGACGCCTTTCCAAGGGCCAACACGAATGGCTTGCTGGCCACCAAGTTCTCGATAGAGATAGGGACGCGTCGGAGCTGGCGCAGCCTGATCGCCGAGCAGCACAGAGGCAAGTGACCGTCCGTCAATGCCGGTTGGTGGCGATGCACCAGTCAGTTCACAAATCGTCGGAAGGTGGTCTTCAAAGCCACTGGGAATGTCGGCCGTGGTGCCGGGACGCACATGGCCCGGCCAGCGAACGATGGTTGGTACCCGCAGGCCACCCTCAAATACGCTGCCCTTGAGCCCGCGAAAGGGGCCGGCGCTCTTGAAGAACTCGTAGTCGACGCCACCGGCATACGTCGGTCCATTGTCACTGGTGAAAATGACGATGGTGTTGTCGGCAACGCCCTGTTGCTCAAGCGTCTTCAGAATCGCGCCCACTTCGGCATCGAGGCCAGCGATCATCGCCGCATAGGCGGCGCGTGGACGCGGGTGCGGGACATACCCCTTCTGCCCGAGATATGGCTCGGTATCCCACTCGCTCGGAAACGCATCGAGACGATCAGGCGGCACCTGCAAGGCAACGTGCGGCACAGGACTCGCGTAATAAAGGAAGAACGGTCCATCCTTCGCGTGGTTCTCTATGAACTGCACGGCTTCGTCCCGCATCAGATCGGACGCGAATGTCTCGCCGAGATACTTCTCTTCGTAGGCTTGTTCGCGATCGAGTGGCTGCTCGATCTTCTGGTGCGCGCTGAACCAGTTGTTGCCCTTGAGCGGCACCTTCTCACCGTTCCGCCACAGATGCGTCGGGTAGTAGTTGTGCGCGACCCGCTGACAGAGATACCCAAACCAGTGGTCGAATCCCTGCCTGTTGGGATGGCCCTCGGTGTCGGGACCGCCAAGCCCCCATTTGCCGATGACCCCGGTCGTGTACCCCCGTTCGCCAAGTACCTCAGCGAGCGTGACTTCCTCGTCTGGCAGCGGAAACTGCCCCTCGGTCTGGTCTGGTCCCCACCCGCCTGCCTCCCAGTTGTTGCGGACCGCAGCGTGGCCGGGATGTTTCCCGGTCAGCAGCACGCACCGCGATGGCGCGCAAACCGGCGCCCCTGACCAGTGCGAGGTCAGCCGCATTCCGTCGGCAGCAAGACGATCGATATTGGGGGTCGGAATCTTTTCCTGCCCATGGCACCCAACCTCGCCCCAGCCCAGATCATCGGCGAGGATGAGAACGACGTTGGGCGGCGGTGCTGGAGCAAGCGCAGTCAGAAGCAGAATGGGGGTGATCAGGGGCATTTCGGCACGATAGAGGACGGGGGCAGATTCTGGAGCCTGACCTTGGAAGCCAAGAGCCAGATTCGCGCCAACTCCCCAACGAGCTCAGACCCCGATATCTGTCCCGCTTTCCACATTCACTGCTTCTGTGGCCGCTATAGGCCGAACTGTGGGCAGGAATGGCCTCGGAAGGAGTCAACGATTGCTTGCGTCTGGCCACCAATGTCCTATTCTGGAGCGCTAGTCGATGTTCGGCCGCGCCACTGGGGTGGGAGGCAGCCGAGAGAATGATCACCTAAGAGGAGCCCCTGTGACTACATCAGCCATCCGAACCGCGGCCGTCGCTGCGGCAGCCATCGTCTCCGGCGGTGCAACTGCCGGCGCCATTGGCCCCGACGTTGTCTGTTTCTACGCCGCCAACAGCATTTCTTATCTCGGATCCCAAGATGGCATTGGTGGTTATGCCATCAGCACCACCTCGTGCAATTACGGTGACGAGGAAGCCGATTGGCATGGTGGAACAAACAATACCCCGCTGATCGGCCAGAACGCATACCGCCTCAAGGACGGACGCTTCGAGCAGATCGGCATGTCGTGGCTGAAGCACTCCTTCTGCGCGCTCAGTGAACCTGGCTGTGGCGACTGCCAGCCGACCGACTGCTCCACGCTCGGCATCGGATGCGCCGACACCTATGGCGCTGGCCTCAATACCAATCCCAGCGGTCCGCGCTCTGACGTGAACGCCTTCACCGGCTACTACCCCTATCCATTCAACGTCTCAAGTACCGGGCCGAGCGTGCTGCGTGGCAATCTCCAAATCCGCGATGCTGATCTGGAACCGTCGCAGAACCCCGGCGCGAGTTACCTCTTAGAGGCCTACTACCTCAGTACAGACGACGCCCCCGCTGGAAATTCCGCCAACAACGCCTCATGGCGATCTGTCAATGTCAGCGGCGTCGGCAGCATCTCCTCGACCGGCAGCACCGAGGTTGGCGAAGCCGCCATCCGCAAGTGGGCTGTCTGGGATCCAAGTGTGGACATGAACGATGTCCATGTGCCAGGCGATGGCTTCTTCATCGTCGGTGCCAAAGCCACCGACCTCGGTGGGGGCACGTGGCACTACGAATACGCCGTCTGGAATCACAACTGCGATGCCTCGGCCGGTTCGTTCAGCGTCCCGGTACCAAGTGGTGCCACGGTCACGAACGTCGGCTTCCATGATGTGGATTACCACAGCGGCGAGATCTACGACTCGACCGACTGGACAGCCTCGGTCGTTCCCGGATCGATCACATGGTCCACAACGCCGTACTCCGAGAACCCAAACGCCAACGCGATTCGCTGGGCGACCATGTACAACTTCCGATTCGACGTCAATGTCGCGCCAGAGGTAGCCCCGATCACACTTGGGATGTTCAAGCCGGGAGACGCCACTTCGGTCTCCGTCGACACCATCTCACCGCCCGCCGAACCGGTCGATCCGTGTGATCTGCCACTGGGATACTGTCCGGAAGATATCAACAATGATTTTGTCGTCGATGTCAATGACATGCTTGAATCGCTCGGCTCCTTCGGTCAGTGCGGTGACGGCACCTTCCGCCCCGTCGGCGATGTCAACGGTGACTGCTGTGTTACCGTCGATGACCTCCTTTCGATTGTCGGCAACTGGAACATGGACTGCACGCCCGTGGGCGCATGCTGTCTGATCGCCGGTGGATGCACCGAGTCGACTGAGGTCGAATGCGATGCTGTCGGTGGATCCTGGTCGGATGGTGTCTCGTGCGCCTCGGCCGAGTGCCCAGAGCCAGGCGCCTGCTGCGCCAACGACGGAAGCTGCACGTTCGTCATGGAAGATGACTGCGCTGATACCTATCAAGGCGACGGTGTCGACTGTGAAAGCGTCAACTGTCCTGTGGAAGGAGCCGGCGACGAGTGTGACTCGTCCTTCATCGCCTCGTTCGGCGCCAACCCGTTCGATACGAGTTTCGCTACGCCAAGTTCACCCGAACCCGACGAGTCCATGTGCAGCGGCACCTACCTCGACTGGAACAACAGTCAGGACATATGGTTCCTATACACTCCAGCATCAAGTGGCAACACACACTTCACAACCTGCGACTCAAGCAGTTATGACACGTCAATGGCAATCTATGAGAACTCGTGCGACAATCAAATCGCCTGTAATGGTGATACCAGTGGCGACAGTGGATGTCAGGCCTATTACTCGGCCATCAATCTCAACGTGATTGCCGGCAACACCTACTACATCCGCATCGGCGGATGGCAGGGTGATACTGGTTCGGGGACGTTGACCATCGAGTAGATCTTCCCGACGCCGATGCTTGAATCCCACAGGCCCTCCGGAATCCCGGAGGGCCTGTATTTCATATCATCAGCATCCTCGATGGAATAGGATGACCACTCACACGTTCCTGTGCATTCCCAATGCCAGAGAGGACCCCCGGAACCATGCTGCACGCACTCTGTCTTACCACC
>DOVP01000138.1 GCA_003520025.1 Phycisphaerales bacterium | reverse complement strand
CTTCCGTGGAACAAGCAGATCGTTTCGGTGGGCGAGGAGGCCGGTGAAGATCTGCGGATGGGCAAGACCGAACTCACCCTGCTGGTGACGGTCGGACGAGTGTCCGAGGTCCAGACCAGCGCTTGGGGAGACCGGATTGAAGAAGAGAATCGCATCAACAACCCGGCTCATGAGAGTATTGCAGAAGGGTCTCCACTGAGTGCCGATGGCAGCGAGGGTGATCTGCTCAGGTATAAGAACGTCGAGGACTACATGTACTTCCTCAGTCGCCATCCAGGGCGTGACGTTCGATTGGCAGCGAGCCGAGCAACCCCGGACTTCGTTGCGGAGGACATCACGTCCGGCGGGCCGGTTGGCTGGGAAACCAATACCGCACCGATCGATGTCGAGCCGCCTGTTGCTGCAGAAGGTGATCAGCAAGACATTGTGGCTGAGCGATTTCCCGACGTGACGCTGGATTACCAGATCAGCGAGATCAGGCCGTGGACGGTGTGGTACCAGTGGGGCAACACCGGCACCAAGTCAGAGGGATACCAGCGTCAACAATTCGGGTTCTATACATCGCAACTCACCGGCAATGATGACATTTTCACGATGCAGTATGCGACCTCGAATTTCAGAGGCTCCAATGCAGTCGTCGGAAGATATGAAGCGCCGCTTGGTTTGGATGGACGGCTTCGCTGGGGCGTGGATGGTTCGTGGAGTCAGTACTTCGCAGATCAGTTCGGTGGCACACTGGCGATGAGTAATGCCTTTACCGGATTTTCGTGGTCCGGCGGTGGCGAACTGCGACTCAACGTCTATCAGGACGGCCCCCTCTTTATCGATGCTATTGGAGGAGGGCGGCTGCAGCATCTTGGTGTGGAGAACAATCTCGCTGTGCTTCCACAGCAGGAGATGTCCTTCGCCATTCCCTATGGAATGTTTCAATTGGAGCGGGAGGGCGCGTGGTCTAGCGTCCGCGCTTCGATTGGAATGGAGGGCAACGTTCTCTCGCACGGCGAGAGATCACTTCAGCGCATGGGTGCCGTCAACAGTCGGGGTGATATATCCAATCTCTGGGCTCGGCTGAACTGGGCCGGATCGCTCTCAACGTACCTTGAACCGTTGTTCAACTATGACGCCTGGAACGATCTCCAGACTCCGGCATCATCCACGCTGGCCCATGAGGTGTATCTGGGTGTTTCCGGTCAATTTGCCTTCGATTCCCGATTGCTGCCACAGTTCCAATCCGTTGCGGGCGGACCAGGGACGAATCGTGGTTACCCCGTATCGATCGTGGCAGGTGACAACGCGCTCAATCTGACGGGCGAATATCGATTCCATGTGCCACGCGCATTTGCTCCGCAGGACCCACCCGGTTCGCTTTTTGGTGAACCGTTCCGCTATGCACCCCAGCGGCTGCATGGACGTGCGGACTGGGATCTGATGCTGCTGGGCTTCGTGGACTACTCTTGGATCACCAAAAACAACAAATCCATGCTTGAATCTGACCACACGCTGATCTCAGCAGGTGTGGGTATGGAGTTCCAGTTCAAGCGGAATGTACGGGTACGGCTCGATTGGGGATGGGCCCTTCGCGACTTAGAAGGCGGTTTGTATGACGCTGGGCACAACCGTTTGTATGTTCAGGCGAGCTTGTCCTTCTGATTCGCCGGTTTGGCGGGTATGTTGGTGGAGTTGGGGTGTAGGAGGTGGTTTTGTTACCGGACGTACGCAGGTGACACGCCACATCCCGTTTGAGCGAGAACGAGTGAAGACATGAGCACACGACTGAGTTGGTTCGGGGATATCCACTTCCACGCAACGCGAACGCCAATGGCCTTCACAGTTTCGTGTGCTTTGGGGTTGATGGCGCCCTCGGCGCTGGCGACTCCCGAGGGTGGCACCTTCGTGACAAATCCGGGACACGGGCAGATTCTCCAAAATGGTCCAGCTGGCCAGACTGTGACGAACGTCTTTCTCCCCGGGACCGTCGTGGATCCCTCCAATCGGCACATCATCAACTGGACGAGTCTGGATCTCGGAAGTCAGGAGACGCTGAATTTCAACGGCGAGAACAATTACGCCGTTTTGAATCGCATCACTGCGTTTGGTACTCCCACATCTATCAACGGCGCACTCAACGCAATGACAGGCAATGTCTACATCGTCAACAGCGCTGGCATTGTGTTTGGTCAGAACGCCGTCATCAATGCATCGAGCCTTCATGCGGCAGCCGCGAGTTGGTCCGAAGGTGATGCGATGCACACCGACTTTCTTGCCGGCGCTCCGTTGACGTACGACACCAGCGGCGATATCGAGTTCCACGGAACCCTTCAAGCTTCTGGTGGCGTCTCGCTGATCGGTCAGCACATTCGCAACACGGGCAATATCAACGGCCAGTACGTCATGATGGCGGTGGGCGATCGCGTTGTCGTAGAAGACCTCGGGAGTCGATTCTCAGTCGTCATCGATGGACAGGTGATGGACGATCTTGCCGCCACTCCAGTACCAGGCACCGTGATCGCCGATTTGACCACTGGTGACCCGGGCGTACACAACAGCGGCACGATCACAACCGGCAACAGCGGCAACGTATCGCTGTTGGTTGGCGATCTGCTTGGTTTGGCCATCCTGAATGATGGCGAGATCTTTTCTGAGGGTGGCGAGGTTGATCTGCTCGCAGCCGGCGGCGCCATCTGGACCCACATGAACAACGTCGAGGTTGCCAACGCTGGGCTCATTGATGTCAGCGACGACACTCAGGCTGGCACGGTCAACATGTCGGCTGCAGCCATCGTGCTTGAGGCCTCGACGCAGGCGAATGGTCATGCGGGATCGATTTCGATTCAGGCTGCATCCAATGTCGTACTTGCCGATGGCGGTGCCCTTGTCGCCGATGGCGGCATGGCGGCGGCCGACGGTGGTGACATCCTAGTGCGGGCGACCAATGGAACCGTGTGGGCCGAGACTGGAACCGGTCTCTCCGCCAAAGGCGGATTGTTCGGCGGCGACGGTGGTCGCATCGAAATAGATGGACAGAGCATCGCCATACAGGCATCAACAAAGTTGAGCGCCGTTGCGGGCAATGCTGGGCAGTTGGTCATCAACTCGGACGGTCCAGTCACCATCGAGGCATCGGGCGATGCGCTTGTGGCGGTGGATGAGAGCGATCTGTCCACGAGTATTCTCGCTGCGGGTGAGACAGGTCGCCTTGGCGCCGGAACGGGCGAGACGCTCTCGTCGGTAGATGGCCACCTAGATGTGACGACGGGCGAACCCTTACGCATCGAGGCGTCCCTTCAGAATCTTCGTGAGACGGCCTCGTTCACATCCGAAGAGATTCAGATCGCCATCAACGATGTCGATCAAGCGATTCTTGCAACCACGCTGACATTCGACGGCCCCATCGTGCTTGAACAGAGTGTTTCACTCAGCGGCGATGATCGGCTCACGCTCCAAGGGGGCGGTGTCAGTGGTAGTGAGAGCACGGCACTCTCGCTCTCAACTGCGGGTCTGTTTGAACTTGAAGGTGACCTCGGGTCTGAGAGTTCCACACTTGGCAACATCAATATTACTGCCCTCGATGATGCCATTGCGGTCTCGCTGCTGGGGGGGCATGGTCGGGCGGGCCAGAACATTCACACTTCGGGTGATCTCAGCATTAGCGGCATTGAGGGAACCGGTAGCGAGTTGGTGACAAGTGTTGCCGAA
>DOVP01000101.1 GCA_003520025.1 Phycisphaerales bacterium | reverse complement strand
GGCATGCACCACGATCTTTCTCCCCTCCCCCCCGTCTCGGCCTCGTGTCGTGACGGGGGTATCTTTTTCGGCTCAGGCCAAAAAAGAGCGTCGACGGGCATGCAGAAGAGCCGCCTCACTGCAACCAGCGGGGAACATGCTTGGCTCCGGTCTCCCGCTCACATCTACCCTTGCGATCACTCCATCAACCCCCGCAACACCTGCAACCCCTCTGCCAATTGATCGTCTGGACATGCGAAACTGATGCGTACGTGCGTGTCCCGCTCGCTGAACACGCCGCCGGGAATGATGACGACATCATGTTTGACGGCCAGATCACAAAACTCGGTGCCACTCATACCAAGCGACGGCGGCACCTCAACGAGCGTGTAGAAAGCGCCGCAAGAGTCGCTGATGTTCGTCACATCCTCAAATGTCTCCCGAACCAGATTTCGTCTCCGTTCGAACCGCTCAACGATATCGCTCATATCCACATCAAAGGCACCAACCACGCCCGCCTGCGACATTGATGGAGCACATACGAATGAGTACTGCTGAAACTTCGCCATCTGCTCTATGAGCCACGGTGGCCCGGCCGCATATCCCAATCGCCATCCGGTGCAGCCATAGGTCTTGCCGAAGCCGCGGATGAGAAGCATGTCCTTGGTGAACCTCGCCGGGCTCGGGCATCGACCGGCTGGTCCGCAGCCATCACTGAAGGTGAACAAATCGTAGATCTCGTCGGACACGAGCATGACACCACGATCGGCGCAGAGGTCGACGAGATCACTGATCTCTGAATCACTCAAGACAACGCCAGTCGGGTTCGCCGGAGTATTCAGCAGCACGACGCGGGTACGCTCCGTAATCAACGGCTCGACCCGCTCAGCGGTCATGCGGAAATCACCGTAGGTATCGCACAGCACAATCTTCGGGCCGGTCATCGGACCGAGGGCCGGGTAGACGACGAAGTATGGGTCGGGCACGATGGCCTCGCAGCCCTGCTCGCACAACGCCATGAAGGCGAGTAGCAACGCCCCGCTGGTTCCACTGGTAATGAGCAAATCACTCTGCCCGCCACCGATGGTCCAATCGACATCCCGCCGAAGATGCGCCGCAACCGATGCTCGCAGGTCTTCAGCGCCACCGGTAAGCGTATAGCCATTCCGCCCCTGCTCGATGGCATCGACCGCGGCGCGAACCAGCGGCTCGGGCACACCAAAATCCGGCTGGCCGATGGAGAGGTCGATGGGATTCTCAAGACTTGCGCCCAATTGAAAAGCGCGTCGAATACCGGATACGTCCACGCACCGCGCTCGCTCGCTGATGAGTTTCTCTGGATCGATCACGACACCACCGACGAAGGCGAGGTCTGGATCATTCTGTTTCTGCGGCGGCTTCGCCCTCAGTGCCTTCGCCGCCCTCGGCGCCCTCGGTGGTTTCCTCAGTCTGTTCCTTCTTGGGCTTCTTGGTCACAACTGCGCGGTTGGCGACCTTGACCAATCCGATGGGCGAGTCGTTCTCGAAATCAAATTCGCCTTTTTCGGCGAGTTTCTCCACCCGCTCGCTCCGCTTGAGTACGTTGCGGTGCTGATTCAGGCCAGCGGGTTTGGTCTTGAGGCTGCGATGGAGGCTCATTGTTCAGTCGCCCTTTGATTGCAAATACCGATCCGAGAAACTAGTCCGCCTGCCCGATTGCTCCCATCGACGACCCACTTCCTCAATTCTGGCATCCAAGGCCCGGTGGGCAGGATCCGACGAGCGGGGCGAGGCAAGCCCGGGCAGGGCAATGACCTGTGCGAGCCGCGTATTGTGACTCGAAACGACCGCAACATCAAGTCCTTGCTCGCGGCAGAAGGCTGCGATTTCCTCGGCCCCAGCTGGGCGAGTCTCGGCAAGAACGAAATAGTGAAAGCCCCGAACACGCGGATCCCCGCCCGAAAGCGGCTCTACAGCAGATGGAGGCTGCTCCGGAGGCGACGGCGTGACTTCTGCCGGCAATGCCGGAGACTCGATAACGGGAACGGGCGGTTGATACTCAAGCGGATCTAGGACCACCCGAGCCGGCCTCTGGCTTCGAGCATCAACCCTCGCCTCCGCCTCGCCAGCACCCTTGCCCAGCCACCAAGCCAGCACAATGAAACCGAGCACCAGCACGATGCCGAGCACGACGAATCCCATAGGAAGTCGAAGGCTACTTCCAGGCGTAAACCGCGAAGTCGGTGGCGGCGCTTCCCCTGCCTCCTCCAGAGGCGGGTCGGCCCCCTGCCCGGTGCGGTCGAGTCTCGTGCGGGCGACTTCATACAGGGATGGACGGGAGCCTCGGCGTGCCATACTCAGCCCCTCCCCTCAGGCGTGCCGACAACGCTTGCGATGGCCAAGCCGCCACTGTGCGAAAGGCTCAGCACCCAACTGGAAATACCCTGTTCCTTAGCGAGCGTCGCGGTCTGCCCTGTCAACTCCACAGCTGGCGCGCCGCCAGCGTGATGTGTCACGCCGACATCGATCCACGCGGTTCCGCCCGCCCAGCCGCATCCGAGTGCCTTGAAGATGGCTTCTTTGGCGGCGAAGCGGGCGGCGTATCGTTCGGCACGCCCCTCGCCGCCCTCCTCGGCATACCGCTGCTCAGCGGCTGTGAACACGCGGTCGATGAAGTGATCGCCATGCGATTCCAACATCGACTCGATCCGCCGAATCTCGACGAGGTCCACGCCGTGCACCAACTCGGGCATGCCCTCAGTGTACTGCTCACAATCAGTCCGTGGCGCGGTACCGTGCAGGAATGCCGCCCACGATTGAGATCGCGATGAAACCGGACCCGGTGCGGCCACTTGGCTTCTCGCCTCGCCCATCAGGAGGGGCGGAGGTTGTGTTCGTCGGACGAACCAGAGCGGAGTCTCATCCAACTCACGGCAGTTTGAAACACTTGGACTATCGAGCCCACACCGACATGGCCACCGCAGTACTCCGGGAACTGGCCGACGAAGCCGTCGCTCGGTGGAATCTCTCGGCAGTACGGCTGCAACATGCCGAGGGTGTCGTGGGCATCGGCGAAGCGAGTGTGTGCATCGAACTCGTCTCCGGACACCGCGGCGATGGGTTCGAGGCCTGCCGATGGCTCATCGACACACTGAAGATGCGAGTGCCGATCTGGAAACAGGAAGTATGGGCTGATGGCACGACCTGGGTCGATGGCCACCCCGTTACAGAACAAGTATGAGCACATCCAAACCACAACCGAAGGCCTCACCCAAAGATCGCGCCAGGGCCATGCGCCTGTACAAAGCACTTGAGAAAGCGTGGCCCGAAGCGACGTGTGAACTGAACGCTGTCTCGCCACACGAACTGCTGATCGCCACGATCCTCTCAGCCCAGAGTACGGATGTTGCGGTCAACGCCGCCACACCCGCCCTCTTCGATGCATTCAAGACCCCAGCTGAATTCGCCGCCGTCGAACCCGAAGACATCCAGCCTTACATCGCCACGATCGGTCTCTACCGCAACAAGTCCAAGGCCGTCGTCGAGTCGATGCGTCGTATCGTCAACGAATACGGCGGCGAGGTGCCCGCAACCATGGAGGACCTGTTGACGCTGCGAGGTGTCGCAAGAAAAACGGCCAACGTCGTGCTTGGAAACGCATTCGGCATCAACGAAGGCGTGGTCGTCGACACGCACGTGATGCGGCTCGCGTGGCGGCTGGGGCTGAGCGATCACGAGGGCAGTGCGGCGAAGATCGAGCGAGATCTCATGGCACTCTTCCCCAAGCCGCGGTGGACCATGCTCAGCCACCTTCTGGTCTTCCACGGCCGCTACGCCTGCAAAGCAAGAAACTGCGTCTGTGGCGGGCACCCCGTCTGCAAGCAATACGGCATTGCCAGTCGATGCAGTTGCGCCAAGTAACGCCACCACTCTTCTCGCCTCTTCAGGGAGAGCGCCCACGTCTGACGAGCACGATTGCTCAATACTCTTCCCGCACCACCCCAAATCCCCCATGCTCCGCCGCATATGCCACACCCCGGCCGAGTACCAGCGGTTCTATGCAGATGACCGGTCCGTCGATCAGGATGCCAAGCCGTCGCGACTCGATGGCGGCGTGACCGTCCTCGCTCGCCTGCAAACTCAACAACAGAATGCCGCGATCGTGTCCGAACCAGAATGCATCCTCGGTGGCGGCGACGCAGTAGAACCGCCCTCCACCAGGCGCTTCAAGCGTGTGTGATCCATCGGGGGCCTTGAGTTCCGCGACCCCCGTATCGTTGATCTGCGCCGACCAGCCCAAGACTGCAGCTTCGCGGGCGGGGTCCGCGAGCGGTGTTTCCAGCGGCACTTCCTGCGTGGCCTGCTGCCCGATCTGGTAGACCCAGTGCCCGCCAGCCCCGTCCGCACGCAACCCCGATCCATCGGAAGCCGCTCGCGTCAAACCCGCCGGAGCCGGACGCCAAGCCACTGCGGTTTCGATCGGATCATGTGCGCCGACAGACACGATGCCGCAGCCGAAGGTACCCGCAACAGCCATGTGTTCGTCATCGATCCAGTCCGCATCCTGCAGGCCCTCGATCGGCCACGACCACTCGTTCTGCAAGCCCTCACCCGTAGGCCGCAAAACGGTGAGCGCCGCATCGCTCACCACGAGCACACGGCCCCCCCGCTGCCGCAGCCGCGTGACCTCACCCGGGATGGCGACGGTCATCACAGCAGCATCCAACTCCCGGCAGTCCTCGCCGAGAAACCCGACAAGTGAGCCACTCGATTCATTTCTCGCAAACAACAACGCTGCGTCTGGCAAATGTCGATTTGGCAAGGCTACCTGCAGAAGCGAAGCGGTACCGAGGTACGTGTCGCCTGCGCGACGATGAATTCGCCGCCCAGCGACATGAAGCAGCCGTTGCCGATGGTCCACGAGGCTGGTGATCTCCTCCCCGTCCGATCGGGCGACGATGCCGCCGGAAAGGGTTCGCGCCGAGCCACGGCCAAGAACCACAACCTCGTCCTCTCGACTGCCAAGCCTCGTTGGCCACATGCCAAGCGTTGCTGCATCGATCCGATCCACGATCTTCGGTCGCCACGGATCGGACAACTCCAGTAGCACAACCTCATTGTCACCGAGCAATACAGCCAGTTGATCGTTCACCGCGATCAGATCTCGTCCAGGGGCCGATGTCCCGGAAGATGCGAGTTGCTGCCGCGAGATCAGCCTTCCCGTCGTATCAAGCACCAACAGATCTGAACCTGTCAACTGATACCACACGGAATCCTTCACGAGCAAGCGGCGGTGGGTGCCATCCGTCTGATGATCCACCACGATAGACCGCGTCTGCGGACGAATCGAGACGGGCGGCCGCCACGATGTATCGCAGCCGGCAGCAGCGCACACGGCAAGCACGGGTAGAATGTGACGAACCCAGCGGCATAGCATGTCTTGCATGCCGTGAAGAATACGAAAGAAGGCGGCATCGCAGGCCCTCCATGACCGATCGACTCGAACAACTTCATCGACTTCTGGCCACCGACCCCAGCGATGCGTTCTGCCTGTATGCCATGGGCATGGAATACGCCCGGCGAGGAGAGCACGAGGCCGCGGCCGCCCATTTGCAGCAATCCCTGGCCTCCGAGCCAGATCAGCCATATGCACACTTCCACCGGGCCCGCAGCCTTGCCCACCTCAGGCAGTTCAAGGAGGCCGATGCGGCAGTGGATGCCGGACTGGACGTAGCTCAGTCGCAAGGAGACGAGAAGGCCGCCGAGGAACTCGCCGAACTTCAAGCCACGTGGGGACGGCGTGACTGAGCTGCTCACGATCACGGACATCATCCCCGATCCTCGCGAGCCTGACCTTTGCCGGATCAAGTCGGGGCGGCATCTCGTCGGGCGTATCCGCCGCGGGGATGTCGAACACATGAGGCTCGCCGTGGGTATGCCGCTCGGCCCGGACACGCTGGCGGAGTTGGAAGTCTGCCAGCAGCGGGCAGCCCTTCGCCTTCGCGCCATCCGCTCGTTGTCACGAGCGGCGGCAAGCCGCCAACGACTGGCCGCCCGGATCGCGACCCACGCCGCAAGCACCGAGGAACTCGAAGCGGTTCTGGACGAACTCGCCGCGGACGGCCTACTCGACGATGAAGCCACTGCAACCCGCATCGCGGAGGAGAAACTGCGAGCAGGCCCCATCGGTGCCCGAGCGCTCTCCGCCACACTCCGCCGCCGCGGTTTCGAGCCGGCTCTCGTCGAACAGATCGTCGCCACCCTGCTCGGCAACCGAGACGAATACGCCGACGCGCACGAAGCCGCCGAATACGCCATGCGCAGCCTCCGCCATCTCCCGCAAGAGACGGCCACCCGCCGGCTTGCCGCTCGCCTCGCCCGCAAAGGCTTCTCCGAAGAGGCCATCACTCAGGCAATCCAAATCCCTCCTTCTCCTCTGGACTCATCCCCCTGACCTGATTGCCTCTCTCGTGCCGCGCCAGCAGCGGTTGTACCATCGTCCTCCATGACCGCTCACCCCCCCCAGACCGATTCCCAGCCCTGCGACTGCTGGGAAATCCTGCCCCGGGATGTACCGGTGCTTCGGGATCGATTT
>DOVP01000178.1:2816-5998 GCA_003520025.1 Phycisphaerales bacterium | reverse complement strand
TAGTCGTGCGCGTCCTCCTTGGACCGCTGCAACACGGTAATCTGCTTGACATCATCCCAACCCCGGGTCGACTTGGCGCCTGGTCCCATCTCGATGCCATCCTTGAGCCACTGCTCGGCCTGCCGCTTGACCTCGTGCTCAATCGCGCCGTGGACAGCCTTGAACGAATTCAGATTCTTGATCTCGGCGATAGGCGTCGCCACCTCACGACCGTCATCGAGTGTCAGCACCACATTGATGTTCGGCTCGAACCGCATATGACCTCGCTGCATGATGCCCTCGGTGACGCCGAGTGCCCGGCAAATGGCCCGTAGTTCCCGACCGAAGGTCACGGCATCTTCGGCGCAGGTCAAGTCGGGCTCAGTCACGATTTCGAGCAGCGGTGTGCCGGATCGGTTGTAGTCGATGATCGAGCCCGCAGCAGGAAGGCCACCGGGCAGTTCGTGTCCCGATTTGCCGGTGTCTTCTTCAAGATGCGCCCGCGTAATACGAACGGTTCCGGTTCCGCCGGCGGCCAGAGGGATGTCAATCGCTCCTTCGGCGCATAGCGGGTGCTCGTACTGACTGATCTGATAGCCCTTGGGAAGATCGGGGTAGAAGTAGTTCTTACGGTCCCAACTACATCGATCCGGGATCCGGCACCCGAGCGCCATGCCGACCAGCATCGACATCTCGATGGCTTCTCGATTCATCGTCGGGAGCGCCCCGGGAAGTCCGAATGACACCGGATCGCAGAGCGAGTTGGGCGGCGAGTCGTAGTTGTCTGGATGGGCAACGTTGGGCGAACGAGAGAACATCTTCGTCCGCGTCGCAAGTTCGACATGGATCTCCATGCCCACCACTGTTCTGGCGCTCACAATCTTCGTTGTCATGTCCTCACGCTCCGCATCTCACACGGATGTTGTCGAGCACGTTCATGAAGTTGATGTAGGCATCGTACGGACTGTCATACGGGCTGAAGTACTTGTGAACATCGCCGTCCGCCCAGTATTTGGTGCACATGTAGTACAGGTGATCCGAAGTCGTCAACTTTCGCCAGTCCTCCAGAATCCACTCATCACCAGCATCATGCTTGGCTCGAACCGGCCCTTCCAGTCGATAGAGCTCGGTCGCCGCATTCTCCTGCATCGCATTGCCGAGCCAGGCACTTAGGTCGCGTTCCGAATCTGCCCAGGAGATCGGATCTGTCGCTCGATACACGCCGACCGGATCGTATTGCTCGACTGCCTCGCGAACCGTCACAAAGTCATTCTGGCCCGGGTTCACGTCAAAGATGGCCGCCGGAAGTGCCTCAAGGAAACCGAAGATGCCGCTGTCGGCCCATTGATGCTCACCGAAGGTCTCGTAGTCCATGAAGAGATTGCAAAGATGGCCGTCGCCGTTGATCTGGTTCACCCACCCGGCAAATCTGTTGACATCGAGCGGCCACTCGGACCAGTTGCGATCCGAGAAGCGGAACGCAATGTCATCACTGAGTCGGTAGTTCTTGAGCAACAGCCGCAGCGGGGCTGATGGCAGGTGCTCGCCACTCCCCTCGGGCGCATAGACCCAAGCCGGCGAACGTTCGCCAAGAATGCGATCCACGCCCTCGCAGGCCATGCCTTTGAACCGATCCATTTCTACAACAGATTGAGCGATGCGGTCTGAGTAAATCAACTCGGTGTTTCGGAAGACGACCGGTTCAATGTCGAATAGCTCTCGTATAAGCGTGACGTGCCCGTCCACCTGCGCCTTGAACTCCGCTGGTGCATAGAGCGCGCTCAGTGAATGATGGCTGGTCTCGGCAAGGAAGTCCGCGCACCCCGTGGCGGCGCACTGCTGAAGCAGGTCGATGACATCGGGCGCCCACGCCTGCATCTGCTCGATGGCTGTCCCGGTGATCGAGAAACTCACCTTGAAACGACCATCGTTCTTGTGAATCTGGTCGAGTAGCAATGTCGTTGTCGGCCGATAGCACTTCCCCGCCACCTTCTCCATGATCGACTGGTTTGATTCACTGTCGAAGTAAAACGGGTCGGTCTGAAACACCGAGTACCGCCGTAGTCGGTACGGCTGGTGAATCTGAAAGTAGAAGCAAACAGAGGTCATGGGGAGGTAGGGTAGTGGAGCAAATGGAGTTGGGTACCGTGGTTTGACCCCTTGGAAACCGAAGTGATTATAAGGTTGGACGTACAAGGGCTTGGTCCCGATGCCCGAACCCTTACCATGCTGCATATGGACACCAAGACGCTTGCCGACCGAATTGCCGAGACCTCAATCCTTCGGGGGAGTTTCACGCTTCGCAGTGGGCGGACAAGTTCGTGGTACATCGACAAGTATCGATTCTCGACACAGCCGGACATTCTGCGGGATCTCGGTGAGATGTTCGCGGATCGCATCCCGGACGGGACCACCCTGCTTGCTGGTGCCGAACTCGGTGGTATTCCACTTGTGACAACCGCCTCCATGGCCTCCGGGCTGCCGTGTCTCTTCATTCGTAACCAGAAGAAGGACTACGGCACGGCCCAGCGATTCGAGGGCGAGGTTGGCCCGGGCGACCGCGTCGTCATCGTCGAGGACGTCGCGACCACGGGCGGTCAGGTACTTGAGGCCGCTGGAGAGATTGTCGCAGCTGGGGCATCGGTCACCGCGATCATTGCTGTCGTAGACAGGCTCCAAGGCGCTCGCGAGCGAATCGAAGAGGCTGGTTATGCCTTCGACTCGCTCTTCAGCGTTCGAGATCTCGGGATCGATCCGGCGGAGGATTGAAGGCGGCGGCTGAGCCACCGAAAGGCCACGAATCCCAGCGGGAGCATGACCAACAGCGTCGCGATCCGCACAAGCAGGTCCGCCATCACTCCGACCACGAGCGCATCGGGAAGATGTGAGATTTGCTCGGTCATCCATCCGATCGACCACTCTCGCAGCCCTGGTCCACCACCCACGAACGGCACGCTTGAGGCCACTTCGCTCGTACCTGACATTGCGCCGGCTTCCGAAGTATCCAGTTCAACGCCGAGCAACGCAAACGCTGCTGCATACCGAGCGGCAATGAGCAGCAAATCGACCCATTTGACAATCACCACCCATCCCGCCAACCGAAGCGTCGGCCAAATTGTCACGATCAACAGACCAAACAGGATGGCAAGCCACGCCCCCATCGCTGCGGTCGGCCATATCCATACCGCCGCGAGCAGCACCCC
>DOVP01000178.1:0-2433 GCA_003520025.1 Phycisphaerales bacterium | reverse complement strand
ATGGGCGGAATGCCATGAACCACCTTGTGGTACCCAATCCGCCCGATGGCACCCGGCCACATTGGGAGCATGTTCAGCAGCGTCGCGAGACTGACAAGCGCCGACATCTCCCCCATGCTGACCGATACGCCGCTGGTTCGCCGAAGCATGAGCGATTGCGCAGCAGCCGACACGGGGACAAGCAGCAGCGTGAGAAACAGCAACGCTGCGATGGTGATTGGCTCAGGTCGCTCCAAGGCGTTCCACGCCCGCTGCGCGTCCTCTGCATGGGAAACCACCAACCCAATGGCCGCGCCGAGGAGCACAAGCCCCATGATCGCCCCGGCAAGCCGCCAGCGATGCCACCGCTGGCCCGTTCGAGCGACCTCGCTGCCGAACTGCTCAGGGCTCGCCGATGGCATCAATCTCGGTTCCGAATTTCTGCTCGGCCTGCAACTGCAGTGTCGCCTCGATCCACTCGGCCAGCACCCGCACTTGCCGCTCGGCCGAGCGGAGCCCCGAGGCCACGGCAGGATCGCCAAGCGCCCGGGCTGGATCATCGAACTCGCCAACCACCCGCATGAGCGTTATCCGATTGATCAGTGGTTCGGTGCTTGATTCGACAAGCGACCACAGCAATGCAAGTCGATCCACCCGTGGCAACACTGATACGAGCCATGCCTGCGAGAGCGGGCCAAGGCGAGGCCAGACTTCGCAAAGCATCGCGGCAATCTCGTTGGCCTGCTGAACGGTGATGCGGCTGTCGCCCTCAAGAGCATCCTGCTGACTCACGACATGAGCCAGCAACGCCATATCCACCGCATCTCTGCTTGTACTGCTTTCTCGAAACCGCTTGAGTGTGGCATCGATCCATGTATCCGACACGCGTTGTCCGTCTACCCGGATCTCGCCGGTGGCATATTCGCCGCCAAGCGGGCCGACTATGGAACTTGGCGTCATAGATGTCGGCGCCGTCGCCACTCGAACATTCAGTACCGCTTCGATATCAATCACCGCCCCATGCAATGGGAGGCTATCCAATACCGTACCCACCCATGTACTGCGGAGATCCATCGACAGATCCAGTTGACCATGCGGTGGAATCTGCAAGCCACGACCGATGTCCACCAGCACTGGTGCGCCGGGTTGCATGTCGTGGTAGGGCACATTCACAGCGGGTTGAATGAGTAGCAGGTCACGAATCGGTCCCCGTGGACCGATGGTGAGCGGCTCAGCGGTGTGATTGATGATCTGGAAGTCAACCATCACCGGATCAAATACGGACACGACTCTCGAGCGGGGTATCGCCCGCATGGACGTTGCAAGGCTTGGCTCATTGGGAAATCGATCGAACACGTTCGGCAGTGTGTCGATGGCCTGTGACATCGACACCGCCGTCTCTTCCATCGGAAGTTCGTCGACGCCGATCATCTGGCCGAGTTTGTGAGCGGCCAGGATGCCCATGAGGCTGCTGGGCGATCGTCGCCACAACGCCAACAACTCACCTGCGGCACCACGTTGATTGCCCTGTGACTCGAGCAATTGGGCGAGTTTGAGCCGAGCGAGGTTGGAGTCTTCGCTCAACTCCCGCAATCCGGACAGGCGGTCTTCGGGGTTCATGTTCGGACTCGTGAGCACGTCGAACACCATCTGATCCGACTCTTCGAGCGGGTGTATCGCGGTGATACGACGAGCGGTGTCCTCGATGGAACCCGGCGCAGCATCCAGTGCTAGTAGCAACCACAAGAGCCGCTTCAGATTCGCCGCGCGAGCTGATGGTGGAACCTGATCAGTCTCCCGGAGTTGGTCCAAGTGGTCGAACGAGCGAATCGCCTCGCCAATCGCGTCGGACAGAATCATCGGATCGTCGGTATCGGCCGCCATCATCGCCCGCAGCGCCGCCAGTTTGGGTGGGGCTGGCGCGGTCAACTGGGCGACCTCGATCGCGGAAGTCCGATCGGCGGACTGCTCAGCCGTGATGCGCTGAAAGATCTGATTCAGCAGCATCTGCCGCTCACCAAGCAGCATTGCAGCCTTCTCAATCTCACCCGCTCCCCACCACGCCATCACCAAGTCCACATCGAGATCCGAACCAGCATCGCGACCGGCAGTCTTCTCGATGTTCCTCGCCAGCAGCAGCATACGCGCTGCTGAGCGATAAGCGCCGTACTCAAGCAGATACAACCCGAGTTCCGCAGCCGTAGCCGAGTCAATCGGGTTCGCTCTGTACAAGCCAAGAAGCGTCGTAGTCCACGCTGCGGGATCTTCTTGCTCAAGATGTTGACGCGTACCCGCCTTTATATTGATCGCCTCAAGGTTGGCGGAATCCCAGGTAACGGCTCGATCAAGCAGGGTGTTGAACTGGTCGAGATTGCCCGCCTGACGATACAGAAGGGCCAGTCGCATCGCCAGGCGCGAAGCAACCTCTGGACCAATGGCGGCACGATGTTCGTC
>DOVP01000176.1:4964-12135 GCA_003520025.1 Phycisphaerales bacterium | reverse complement strand
GCGCCGAGTTGGAGAGGAGCGTCGCTCGACGGTTCGGCCGTGGTTTCCCCCCGTCTTGTCAGAACGTGGACCTCCTGCGCGGTGATCGTGGCGATGTCACGCTTGTCTATCGCACTCTTCCAGAGTCCCTCGACATCGCCGAGCATCGTCATGCGGAACCGGTCATCGGCCTCGTGGGTGAGGTCGAGCCGCTCGGACCAGACAAACCGGCTGGTGCCGGGGCCTGAGAAGGGACCACCGTCAGATCCGCTGCTTGCCGTCTGCGTGGCCCATTCGGGTTCGCGGATGACGATATCGCCGTCTCCGATGATTTCCGCCTCGGTCTTCAGGTCATCCCAAGTGATGTGCTGGGCACCAACGTAGAAGACACGAGGCAGAACCGTCCGAGTCGCCGTCTGCCATGTGCGGGTTTCCAGTTTGGCATTGCCTTTGGCGATCAATTTGTGGAGTACCCGTCCTCCCGACTGGAAGGGGTCATCGCCCGGTGGTGGCGGTGTTGCATCGGTACTCAGGGTGGCGAACTCGAGTCGCACAGTTGTGCCTTGCAGGCTGCTTCGCTGTACCTCCGAGCGATCGACCACGATGTCCACATCGCCGATGATGTCCATCGCACCAGCGCCGCCACCGAAGTTCGTGTCGTAGTGCAGCGACTCGGTCCACAGGGTTCGCATCGTGACGCGGGGGTCACCGGGGGCACCAACGATGCGAGGAGGTGGAATCCGAGCGTCCATCGAAAGCGAGATCGGTTCGGCGAGCATTCGTGAGCGGCCCGAACCGCCCCAGTCGGCAGTCCCGGCAAGCCGGTCGATTCGGAGGTGTTGCCCGCGGTCGATGACAACGTCCTGTCGGGCGATCATCACATCGTCGCCGGTCAAGACGGCCACCTCCTGCTTGGCGTCGCCTTCGAGTCGTTCGGCAAAGGCCCGGGCGTTGTCCTTCATCAGCACCTGCACGTCGCCGGTGGCAAGAAAGTCGCGGACGGTGATGCGGTCGATGGGGCCATCGCCACTCGGTTCGACTTCGTCATCGACAGGCTCAAGGGTGGCGATCAACTTGTCTGCCCAGAGCGTTTGATCTTCGCTGTGGGCGCGAACTCGTCTGCGGCAGACCAGCCGGTTGGGGGCGCTTTTGCCAGACTTGTCGGGTACGAAGTCCATGTCGAGCGATCCCGCATCGATGGTCCCGTCTGGGCTGGCCATGGCCACTTCGCCAGTGAATGTGATGGACCGCATGGCAGCGTCCTGCTGTTCGGCGGTGGGGTCGAAGTCGATGTGCACGGCCTCGGACCACGTGATTTCACTGTCCAACTCGCCCCGCGTCTGGGGCGTCGTCGGCCGAGTGACCCGGGTATCGGCCAGCAGGTTGGGCTGCGTAGCGAGCATGAGGGCACGTCCTGCTCCGGGCCAGTCGGCGGTTCCCTCGAGCCGCTGCACTTGAAGCGAGGTGCCGTGTTCGATGACGACTTCGCCGCGGGCGATGACCAGATCGGCGGCTGTGAGTTCCACCGACTCCTGTCTTGCATCCCCCTGCAACTTGTCAGCCCAGACACGGGCGCCGTCTGCCATGAGAATCTGCACGTTGCCGGTGGCGAGCACATCCCGCACTTCGATGTTGCCGGTTGGGTCCTGTTTTTCTGACGATGATTCGGTCTCCGCGGGACCGAGGGTGGCGAGCAAGTCGTCCGCCCAGAGCACCTGCTCGTCGCTCGCGGCCCGGACACCGCCTGATCCGATGAGTCGGTCGGGCACTGCCTTTCCGTCTTCGCCGGGTTCGAATCGCATCTCCAGTTCGTCGGCGTTGATGGTGCCATCAGGACTCAGGACTTCGACATCCTGCAGGAATCGGATGGACTCAAGGTCAGCATCGTCGCTTGCCATCGCCTGATCAAATTGCATGTCGACGCGGCCACTCCATGCAATGGTGGTCTCGTCGCCGCTGCGGACGGTGGGCGTCGTTTCGTCTGTCTGAGTTGCCAGTGTTGCCGCGACCAGCGTCGCGAGGCCTTCGCCCTCGACGCCTGCTAGTCCGGCCTCGGGGCGAGCCCACGTATGCTGGCTTTCAATGGTGACATCAGGCGATGTGATGATGACTTTTCCGGGCGCGGCCGTTGTCAGGTCGAAGCGTTCGTCGGCAGATCGCCACACGATTTGCTCGCAGGTGGCGGTGGTACGCTGCATGGTGTCGAGGACACGCACGGGGCTACCCAACAGTTCTAGTCGCATGTCCTCGGGCCGAGGAGGTCGCTGATCGGCTTGCTCGAGGGGCACCATGGTGAGCGGGCCGCTGCATGTGACGAGTACTTCTTCCGGAGCAGGTATGGGAGGCACCAGCCCGATGGCGGCAGCAAGGAGAAGGGATGGCCTTCCAAGCGGCTGGCCGAGATGAACGGCTGCTGGAGGAGATTCGGAGTCGAACGCCTCGGACTCGAATGAGAACACCACATGAAGCACATTGGCTGTTGCGATGCGTCCGTGTCCCGCGGGCGTACCCTCAGGCGGAGTCTGTTCGATGCGGACGTTGTCGTGCAGCGTAAGGCGGTAGAAAGGCGGGGTATCGGCATGGAGCGCGACCGGCACGACGCGGGGGCTGTTTCGTTTCAGGCGTGGGGGGACATTGGGCGAGAGCACGTCTCTCTGTCCTCTGGGCCGAGGCGTGGTGGCAGCGACAAAGGGGGGTGGACCTGCTACGCGAGTCGTGTTCCTGACGTCTCGCAGCAGCAGGTACTCGACATCGGCAATCTCGAGATACTCGATGCGGTCATCGCGATCGTTGAGCAGGATTTGAAGGTCGCGGCCCTCCATCTGTTCGGTGGGCGTCTGCACTTTGAGGCGTCCTGCGCAACTGATTCGACCTGAAAGGTTGTCGAAGGCGGCGGCATTGGTGGTGATGGTGATCGCGGGCGCATCCCGGGCCGGGTCAGCGTAGCCGCCGCGAACCTGCTCGAACATCCTAATCAGCACGTTTCCGAGCAGGCGGCCTTCTTCAAGCGCCCGACGGGGCGCGTAGGCGACCGCTTCGGCGCCGGAGAGTACGACGAGCCGGCCACCGCCCATGAAGAGTTCGACCTCTGGATCCTGCATCTCGACCCAGTGGGTAGGAAGATCCTTTGGGTTCGGATCCAGATGGGTGAATCGATACTGCTGTGAAAGGCGACCGGTGTCGTCGGCCACCTGGAGCCACCCACCTTCGGGCAGCGAAACCGAGAGGTTGGGATCCATGATCCCGCCCGCCGTCCGGGTCCCTTCATCAAGGTTGCTCGGACCGATCAATTCAGTGATGGGTTCGTCCGACTCCCGAGGTGCTGATGGGCGTGTCCAGTCCACGAGAAGCAGCAGCCCCAGCACTGCAGCGGATGCTGCGATACCAATGATGCCCAGTCGCCGCCGTGTGGATCTGGAATCGGTGCGCGTCACATTCATGGATCGGCGCACTCGACTTGGAGGATTTCGATGTCGCCGCCGCAGGAAACCTCCATCGCTATCGCCGCTTCGCAGGCGCTGCGGACAATGGTTTGGTTATTTGGTTCGGCGCCAAACAACACATGCATGGCACCTAGAGCGTATTCGCAGCCGGATCCGATGGCGTGATACTGCTTGAACTCGGTTACGCCCAGATCGCTTGAGACCTTGAAGAGTCCACCGGGAGAGGCGATCAGGAAAGTCGCGTCGAGATCGCCGAAGGGTGTCTCCTTGCTGGCGGATTGTTCATTGACCAGCGAGTAGGTTTCGCGGAGTGCTTTCCAAAAGTCGAGAAAGAAGGCATAGATCTCGCGGCGTGAATTCAGTGGTGGCGGGTCGGCGGTTGCAAGGAAGTGATCGAGGATGTCGTCGTACACGGCCCAGCCGGTTCCGCCGACAATTGCGTCCCCGACGCGGAGCATCTTGCTGACCGATGCGTTGGTTTGGGGGATGACCATGCTTTCCCCGAAGAGGGCGAGCGTGTCGGCGGCCATGGTGATGCTGCCGCTTCGGCGGAGTGCTGCGACGATTGACATCGTGTTTAGTCCACGGCCACGCGGGGCGTCATGAGGTCCTGAATGTCGATCAAGCCAACAGCGCGGCCTTGGTCATCTACGACCGGAATTTCGTCGATGCGGTATTCAGCGACGAGCCTGCGGGCTTCGCCGACTGTCGCATTGCGGTTGATGGTGAGCGGATCCTTTGTCATCAGCGTGCCGATCGACTTGGAAATTTGCTCGGGATCCTGCAGCACGAGCCGTCTGAGATCGCCATCGGTGAACAATCCAACAACGCGATCCTGCTTGTCCAGCACGAGCACCGCACCGGCGTGCCGAATGGTTCCGGCATGATCTTCGGCGCTCTGCCGCAGCGCCTCCACGAGTGGGACGTCCACGTCGCTCGTCGCGAGGTTCTCGCCCACCCGAAAGCGAATGAGTTCCTCGATGGGGCGGAGCATCGCGCCGAGTGAGCCACCAGGATGACGCTGGCGAAAGTCCGAGGCCGTGAATGATCGGCGATGCGCGACCGCCAGGGCGAGCGCGTCGCCGCAGGCCATGGTCGCTGTCGTGGATGTGCTTGGCGCGAGGTTGAGTGGCCCGGCTTCATCCAGATCGCCGAGACAGATGTGGGTTTCGCACAATCTCGCCAGATGCGTGTCATCACCCCGAGAAACGCCGAGACGCCCCACGCCGTCATTGCGGAGAATGGCGGCGAGTTCTACGATTTCGGGCGTGCCGCCGGAGTAACTCAGCAGCATTACGACGTCCTTGCTTCGGATGGCCCCGAGGTCGCCGTGTACGGCATCGGCCGGATGGACGAAGTGTGAGGGGATGCCCACCGACGAGAAGGTGGCCGAGATCTTTGCTCCAACCAGTCCCGATTTTCCCATGCCCGAGACCACCAGATGCCCTTGGCAGGCATCGATCATGTCGATGGCTGCTTCCCACTGCCGGGCGACTGGGCCGCCCTGCTCGATGGCCTTGCACATGCCGCTGAGGGCGGCAGCCTCTTGGCGGAGCACATCGACGATGATGCTGCAGGTATCGGGCCGAGTTTGAGAGGGGGCGGTCATTGGCAATATCTGGGTAGCGGTTCCGGGGGCGGTGTACGATGCTTGGGGAGAATGTGGGTCAGTGTATCGCCGCACGCCCGAATCGACGCATGAACAGCCCCCAGCCATCTCAGAAAGACTATCGGGTCACCCTTGACGCCTTCGAGGGGCCGCTCGATTTGCTGCTCTTTCTGGTGCGTCGGGCGGAGGTGGATCTGCAGGACATTCCGATTGCGGAGATTACGGATCAGTATCTGGATGTGCTGCACCATACCGGGGGAGACGATGTGGATATTGAACAGGCGGGTGAGTTTCTCGTCATGGCTGCGACGCTTGTTGAAATCAAGTCCCGCAGCCTGAGTCCTCCCGAACGGGGCGAGGGTGATGATGGGAGTGATCCAGAGACAAGCGGCGATCCACGGGACGAACTCATTCGCCAGTTGCTGGCTTATCAACGCATCCGCGTAGCGGGTGATGCGCTTGGGGTGAGGAAGATCGAGTTTTTACAGCGATACCCAACCGCAGTCGGGTTCGATCGCGCAGCCTTCCCGCCGGCCAATGACGGGTTGGAGTTGGAAGATGTGCACTTGATGGATCTCTCTGACGCCTACGAGCGAATCGCCTCGGCGATTGACTTTGCCAGACTCGGAGACCACATCGTCGAGTTGGACGACACGCCGATCGCGTTGTACGAACAGGACTTGGTCGATCAACTAGGGCGGCGATCTGGTCGATCACTGTCGCTGCAGGACGCATTTGCCGGGCAGCAGCCGGTGCAGCGAGTCGGCATGTTCCTCGCCATGCTTGAATTGGTGAGACGATTTCAGGTTCGCTTCGAGCAGGAGGGGGATGGGCCGGTTGAATTGGTGCTGAGGCCGGAGGGGGAGTGGGACAGTTCTTCCCAGGCCGATCAGGCCGATTGATCACGCCGCTTCTTCGGAGTCTTTTTTTTTCGAGTCTTTCCGATGGCGGCGTCTTGGAGTAATCGAACCTCCCGTTCAGTGAGATCTCGCCATTGGCCAGGACGCAAATCTCCCAGTTTGAGCGGTCCGATGGCGGTGCGGCGGAGTTTGCGAACGGGATGACCAAGGGCGAGCATCATTCGTCGGATCTGCCGGTTGCGGCCTTCGGTCAGCACGACTCGCATGGTTGTGCGGTCCCGTTGTGCCCGCGTGATGCGGACCGAGTGGAAGCGGGCGGAACGTGGCTTGCCTGTTCGCTCATCGGGCAGGTTGATGCCACGCTCAAGTCGTCTGACGGTGCTCTCGTCAACCTGCCCCTTGACGCTGATCTCGTAGACACGCCGCACATGATGTTTCGGATGACTGAGCAGGTTGGCAAGTCTTCCGTCGTTGGTGAGCAGCAGCAACCCCGACGAGTCCATGTCGAGTCGTCCGATACTGTAGAGCCGGACCTTGCTCGGGTGCTGCACCAGATCGAGCGCCTGTCGCCGCTCCTGTGGATCTGCTGAACTGCAGATCACGCCACGCGGTTTGAAGAGCATGACGCACACGGTCGGCGCGCCCGTTCGCACTTTGCTGCCGTGGACCGTAATGGAGTCTCGCTGCGGATCAACCCACGCGGGAAGCGATGTGATCGCGATGCCATTGACGCAGACCGCGCCTTCCTCCACCAGCGTTTCGCAGGCTCGTCGGGAGCCGATGCCGGCTGCGGCGAGGACCTTCTGGAGGCGAGGGCCGCGGTTAGAATCCTGCATGTAGCCCTGCCCTTGCGCCTTGTTCGGAGGCAGCACATGTCCCGCATCGGCAGAATCCGGCGTGATCCAGCCGGCGGGGACGTCATCGGGTTGTGGTCGGTGGGGTGACATGGCGAAGAAGCGGTATCTGGAAAAGGGGTAGGCTACCCCAGTCCCCATGCAGCAGTCAGCATCCGAGTCCATTTTGCTCGCCTCTGTGAGCGGCGATCAGTCTCGATTCTTCGGGACCGTGTCGCTGATCATGGGAATTGCGGTATGGGCCACCGAAATTTTCGTGCCGGTGATCTGCTTCGGTCCGCTCGGCATGCGGTTCCAGGATGTGGAGGCGGCGGGCTCCGACACCATGAGCAGCTCGCAGTGGACGGCCTTTCTGATGGTCGTGGCGCTGGCTTTCGCCGGATTCCTCGCCATCGTCGGCGTGGTGCTTGGCCTGCTTGGGGCCAG
>DOVP01000176.1:0-4578 GCA_003520025.1 Phycisphaerales bacterium | reverse complement strand
CGGGCTGGATTGTGGTGGCGATCTTCTTTTTAGCATCGTTCGGTGGATGATGGGACTGTCTCGCTGGCGACAATCTTGGCGTGATCTTCGCAGGCGTCTTCTGGGCCAGCGATGGGTCGAGTTGACCGGACGGGACCGCAAGGTCCGCTTTGTGTTGGACATTGCGCGACTCGCGGCACTGCGGCTGCGACGAAACCGTGCAGGCATGATGGCCGCCGCACTTTCATACCGGGTGTTGTTCTCAATGCTGCCACTGCTGGTTCTGGCTGCGGCGGTGGCGAGAATGTCCGTGTCTGAAGAGGCGTTTCTCAAGATGACCGGGGAAGTCATCGAGCGGATGGGGTTGCAGCGCGTCGAGATTCAAGCCGGTGATCACGTGGGTAAGCAGGTGGACCTGGGGCATTGGCTTGAAGGTCTGGCCCAGCAGGCGGCGGCTTACGATGTAACAGGCGTGACCTGGATCGGCATCGTCGTGCTCTTGTGGGCTGTGTACCGGTTGTTCGACGAGATCGAGGCGAGTCTGAGCATGATCGGTTCGGGTGTGCGGCGGCGGAAGGTATGGATTCGAATGACGGTTTCCTTGTTGCTGTTGGTGGTTGGCCCGGCGCTGGCGACATGGGGAGTGACGCTACTCAATGATCTGACCACGAATCTTCAGGCGAGCGGTATCACGGTGCTCGCCGATGTGGGGCGGATCGTGCTGTCACTGCTGTTGGTTTGGATGTTCGTGACTCTTGCGTACCGGTTCATTCCGGCAGGGCGTCTCTCTTGGCGTTCCGCGGCGGCCGGGGCATTCTTTGCAGCGACGGCGCTGATGCTCGGCGAGTGGGTGCTCGAGCGGTTCGCGGTGAGCGCCGTGCGGACCAGCCCGATCGGTGGGAGCCTCGGCTTGGTGCCGCTGCTGATGCTGTGGCTCTACGTCATGTGGATGTGCGTGCTGTACGGCATGGAAGTCGCCGTGATTCTGTCGCGTGCTACTCGCCGCTGGAGGAATTCAGCGTAGCACATCAGCGTGCCATCTCTGTTCGATCTTGGCGGGCGGCCCGATGGTGCGAGTGAACACCTCTGTGAGGTTCGGGATGGCGCCGGTGGAATCAGGGATACCGATTTCGTTCAGGAAGGCTGCCAGTTCGCGGCGTTTGTGTACATACAACCACGAGACAAGCGAGCCGGATTGATCGTAGAGGACGCCAACGTGTGAGCCGTTGGCGTGGTCGATGGTGTCTTCGGCGAGCAGTTTGATCAGCGGCAGATGGGTCTGCTCTCTGAGGGCATGGCAGAAACCTTCGACACGCGGCGTATAGCCGCGATCCGGGCCAAATGGCTTGCGGTGGTTGTCGGTTTCGAAAGCGACCGCAACGCCTTCATGGAGCCAGGCGGGCCAGTTCGCTCGCCCGGGGAAGGCATCTCCAACATGCACGAGTTGGTGGACGGCTTCGTGGATCGTGACGGCGATGCGGCGGGCGAGTTCCTCCTGTTGCACCTGCTGGCGGGCAGCGTTCACGCGTTGCCGCGCATCGGCGATTTGATCCGGATCGGCACCGTGATCTTCGGCATCCTTGATGTTGATGTCGGCATCATCGAGAGATCGGCTTGCAGCGGTGAGATCGGTGCTGTCCCATGGGTCGAAGCAGACAATCCAGTCGAATCGGGGGCTGAAATAACCGCTGACGTGCTTGGCGGCTTCGCCGAGGTGCTCGGTCTGCTCAGCAAAGGCGACGAAGTCTTCGTGCTCGTGGAAGAGAATGCACAGCAGGCGCTCATCAGGCCGTGGCCGGGGAACCCGCATCACGCGGCACCAGCGATCATATTGGCGACGGGCTTCCTCAAGCGAATGTTCGACGCTTCGAATGAGTTGGCGATCCCCATCAGAGAGCACGACGTACCGGGCCGTTCGGTGGGGCGTGGCATCAGGAAGCAGTTGGCGGGCGAGATCGACGCTCTTCTGTCCGCTCGTGTGGGTGGGCAGATCGACTGCGAGGGTTGAGGCGATGAGCGTCAGTGTGATCCACATGATGTCAGTATCGGTCTCCAGATGGGAGAGATCCAGTGGCAGGGGACGTTACCATGCGAATCCTTCGAATCAGGAGTACACATGGGCCTCGAAACCGCCATTCCAGTCGATGGATTCCTCCCGACTTCGCTCAGCCGCTTGGTCAACTGGGCCCGCCGCAGCGCGGTCTGGCCGATGCCCTTTGCGACGGCCTGCTGCGGAATCGAGTTGATGGCAACCGCTTCAAGCCGCTTTGACCTTGCTAGGTTCGGGGCAGAGGTCTTCCGTTTCAGCCCCCGACAGGCGGATCTGCTGATCGTGGCGGGTCGGATTCCAGTCAAAATCCTGCCGGTACTTCAGCGGATCTACGTACAGATGTGCGAGCCGAAGTGGGTCATCTCCATGGGTGCGTGCGCTTCGACCGGTGGCGTGTTTGATACCTACGCGGTGGTGCAGGGGATCGATCAGTACATGCCGGTTGATGTGTACGTTCCGGGCTGCCCTCCGCGGCCTGAGATGCTCATCGAGGGCATCATGGCCATCCAGCGCATCATCGACGAAGATCGAATTCCCTACGACGGTGACGGAAAGCGCGTGCCGCTCAATCTCGATCTTGAACCCAACTACACGCCTGCCCCGCAGCCGGTTGAAGTGTTGATCAGAGGGCGGAGTCCGGTTCCAACCGGCGATCAACAAGGTACCTGAACGCTTCTGGGGCAAATCTACAGGGTGGCGTGTCGCGGCGCTCTCAATGCCGGAAGTGGCGAACGCCCGTTGTCATGCAGGTCACTCCCCGCTCGTTGCAGAGTTGCATCGTCTCCTCGTCCCGTTTGGAGCCGCCAGGCTGCACGATGCAGGTGATGCCGGCATCAATCAGTGTCTTGGGACCATCGGGGAAAGGAAAGAAGGCGTCGGAGGCTGCGGTGGCGGCGCCATGTTCAGCGATCGCTGCTTCGGCTTTGGCAACAGCGATGCGGGCGGCGCTCAGTCTGTCGACCTGTCCGCCGCCGAGTCCGAAGAGCCGTCCGTCTCCGGCGACGGTGATGGCGTTCGAGGCCGCGTGTTTGACGGCGACCCAAGCCACCGTGGCATCGACCAATGCATCTGGGGTGGGCGGGGGCCCGGCGGCGTGTGTCCACTGGCTCGGTCGGGCGATCTTGAGGTCCGGCGTCTGGACGAGCAGTCCCCCCGGAATAGTGCGGACATCGATGCTCGCCGAGCCAGCCGAACCGATTTCCGGCGTCGTCACGAGTCGAATGTTCTTCCATCGCTCGATGAGCAGGCGTATGGCCTCCGGATGGAATTCGGTGGCCACGATGACTTCGAGGAACCGTTTGCCTGCCGTGATGGTCTGCGCAAGGGCGGCGTCGATCGGGCAGGACATGGCGACGATGCCGCCGAAGGCAGCCAGTGGGTCGCCGGCCCACGCACCTTCGAATGCCTCGGCGGGCGTATTTCCGATCGCGGCGCCGCATGGGCTGGCATGCTTGACGACGATTGCGGCCACACGCTCATCAAAGGAACGTTGGAGATCTCGGCAGCACTTGAAGGCGCCAGCGGCGTCATTGATGTTGTTGAAACTCAGGGGCTTGCCATCGATGGTCGACGCATTGGCAATGCCCGCTTCGCCGGTGCCAGGTAATGCGTACAACGCCGCCGCCTGATGGGGGTTCTCGCCGTATCGCAGAGGCGTGACGCGGGTGGCGGTCAACTGGAGCCGTGGTGGCAACGCGTCATTGGTTGATTGGCTCAGCCAGTTGGAAATGGCAGCGTCATATCCGGCGGTTCGCGCGAAGGCTGCCGCCGCAAGTTGGCGACGCAGGTGGAGGCTCGTGGATCCAGCAGTTGCCTGCATCTCGGCGATTACGGTGTCGTACTGCGATGGGCTGGTGAGGGTGGCGACGAAGTCGTGGTTCTTCGAAGCGGAGCGAAGCATGGCCGGGCCGCCGATATCGATCTGCTCGATGGTTTCCTGCTCGGTAGCCGAGTTTGATTCGACTGTCCGCTCGAATGGGTAGAGGTTGATACATACGAGATCAATCGGTTGGATCTCATGGGTCTCCATGGCCTCCACATGCGAAGCAACATCACGCCGACCGAGGAGCCCGCCGTGGATTCGCGGGTGCAGGGTCTTGACGCGACCGTCCATCATCTCGGGGAACCCGGTGACATCCTCCACGGGAGTTGTCGCCACACCCGCCGCTTGCAGCGCGGCGGCCGTTCCGCCGGTCGAGATGACCTCGACACCCATGTTGCTCAGCGATCGGGCGAAGGCCACCACGTCGGACTTGTCACTGACCGAGATCAGTGCACGCTTGACTTGGACGAGATCGGGCATGGAGCGGAGCCTACTTGCCGAGTGAGGGTTGTAAGCACTCCAGTTCTCCCTCGCTGCCGAGCAGCAGCAGGGTATTGTTCGTGGTCTTCATCAGGGAGACGCGATTGGTATCGACCGTCGCATCCACCGACCCGGTACTGGATGAGACAGTCTGGAGTCGCTTCGTCCCCGGTGTCCAAGTCAGCAGCAAGTCGCCGATCGTTGCGATGACATCGCCTTGTACATCGGCGGCGGTCCAGACTTCGAT
>DOVP01000051.1 GCA_003520025.1 Phycisphaerales bacterium | reverse complement strand
GTCCTCCACGGCCGGAGGAAGGAGGCCTTCAAGATGCAGCAACCGCCGCTCGCTGTCGCTGTAGGCCGTACTCTTGTATCGAAACGGATCTCGAATCAGATCATTGGCAGCGTGATTATGCATGGGAGGCTGCTCCTTCCGGCGCAAGGGTAGCACGCTCTGACAGTCATGGGCTCGGCTTCATTGTTGCTTGGCTCATCTTGAAGCAGTGGGTGATGACGAAGCGCGTATCCAACACAGCCCTCACTACTCGTCTCTCATTTTTCGAATCAAGTGCGCAGGGTCGGTGTAAAAACAGAAGCCGGACAGGGCAGATCCTGTCCGACTTGATTCTGCCTTGAGGCGGCCGAAGAGTACCAGCGACTCAGCAATCCCCCCACAAGGAGATCAGGAGTAGAAGATCATTCACTCCGGTTGTTCCATCTCCATCGATGTCGCCATCGGGTGTGCCCCATACGGCGATCAACGACAGTAGATCGTCAACGCCGACCGTACCGTCGCCATCGAGATCGCCACTGCATGGATCAGCACCCTCATTGCTCTCACCCGGTGTTGCGGTGGAGAGATAGTCGAGGTCCGGGCCGCCGTCGATCAGGCGACCGTAGGAAATGTCGGGCTCCTGAGCACCGAACTCGAAGTGATCGATCAGAGTCACGCCGTCGCTGGCGTAGATCGCAACCTCTTCACCGCCTGCACTGAACTTGAAGGTGGCGTGATTGTCGCCCTCCTCGGCATCGTCGTCGGCCCAGATGAGCAGGAAGCCTTCGGCTGGAACGATGAGTCCGTCGGGTGCCTGCCATGCACCGGGATCGCTCAGATCATCGGTCATGAACAGACCACCGAGATCGATATCTTCGTCACCGGGGTTGTAGATCTCGAACCAATCATCGAAGTCACCGGCCTCATCGGCGATGGTGGTTTCGTTGTCGGCCATCAACTCGTTGACGTAGATCTCCGGGATCTCCGGTGGATCGGCCACATTGGCCGCTTCGGGCGTCGGAGTTGAGAGATACTGCCAATCGTCGCCTCCATCGGGGATGCGACCCATCGAAACATCTTCCGCCTGATCACCAAACACAATCGAGTCGATCAGTGTGACGCCGTCTGCTGCATACAGTCCGATCTCCTCGCCACCGGCCCCAAGTTTGAAGTCGGCATGGAGCGGTCCATCTTCAGCATCTGAATCTGCCCAAATCAGGAGGTACCCGCCGGCACCGATGGTCGTGCCATCGGGAATTACCCACATCGTCGGTTCGAGCAGGTCATCGGTCATATACAAGCCGCCGAGGTCAAGATCTTCTTCGCTCGCGTTGTACAGTTCGATCCAGTCCTCGAACTCGCCAGCCTCATCGGCGATGGTGGTCTCGTTGTCGGCCATGAACTCATTGATAAACAGCACGCCCTCGTAATCTGGAAGCGATCGCACATTGGCTTCGCCGGGTGTCGGCTCGGCGTTCACTTCCCAATCGGCCTCTTCTTCGTATCCGCGGCCCCAAGAGACGTCCTCATCAAGCGATGGGTACGTCACCGAATCGATCAGCGTGAATGTGGAACCACTCTTCTTGTAGAAATGCAGTTCGCCGCCCGATGCGTCCAGAGTAAAGGACGCATGAGCGGGCCCCTCAGCGGACTCGCCATCCATCCAGTACACAGAAAACTCACCATCATCGACAGACTCACCTGGAAGTTGCCACTTGTCGGGCTGCCCCACGTCATCAGTGACGTACACATTGTACGTACCGACCATGCCTGGCCCGAGATTGTACACCTCGATCCATGGATCAAAGTCGCCATGTTCGTCGGCCATCGTGGTGGTATTCACGCTCATCAACTCGTTGAGTTGCAGATCGCTCCGGGAGGCAAACCCGTCAAGATGCGCATCAAGGAACAAGGCCCGATGATCGATAAATGACTCCAGTCCATAGACAAGCCCCCCGCCCCAACCAACATCACTGACAAGATTCTGCTCGAAGTCCGCGTTGCTGTATTGCTTGTTGACATCGGCGTAGACATCGGCGCGGATCAGATCGGCCAGTTCAGTAATACGTGGCTGGAAAGTCGCTATATCGAAGCCTTCTCGCAGGAATCTCGCGAGATGGCGAAGGTAGGCTCGGTTGTACTGATTCACATCCCAGAGACGCTCCATGAGCGGCCGAGGCTCGGCACCACCAGGTGGCGGCGCCATGGGAAGCCAGAAGGCCTCCAACTCCCGGGCATCTTCACTCGGAGGCATCCCCATGCGAAAGGATCCGAAGGCCTCATTGGCATCCCAAAAGATATGGGTGAACTGCCCGGTGTCATCTCGGTCGTACACGTAGTAGTTGTGAGCCGACCCGTTGTATGCATCAAGATTGACAAAGAGACAGTTCAGGGCGATAGCACGAAGCATCCCATCGACATCGGCCAGCGGCTCAAGCGCGGCCGGTCGATCGGCGACCGATGTGTTATTGAGGGCGTCGATGAACTCGACCAGGCCCGAGTAGTCGAAGTCGGTCTCGTTGGTCTCGAGTTCGTAGGTGTTCCAATAGGAGGTCGGATCATCATCAATCCACGAAAGATTGGATCCGAAGCCCGCACCACCGGAAGATTCGCACTTGTAGAGATTTCCGTCTTCGCCACCGCCGAAACGCGACTGCACGAAGTCCTTGTTGACCTGCTCTACCGCTGAGTAGAGCCCCCAGTACTCGTCGTTGATGTAGAGGCGACAATGCACCACACGAATGGTCGGCATGTAGGCGGAGACGAACTCATGGAAGAGTTTTTCCCGCAACATCGTTGGATCCTTGAATGAGTTGTTGAGGCTGAGTTTCTTGATGCCCACGAAGTGCAAGTCCGGGTTGTCCTCGTCAAACTCGTCAAAGTCGAACTTGAAGGACTTCTTGATGGTCGGAACACCGAAGGAAGAGTTGCCCTTCATCCGAACACCACACGGATCGATCACCGTGTCGCCACTCTCGAAGCGGCACGCAAAATAGGGATCCTCCGGATCGCTCGCGTGCGAGTTGTAGAGCGTGTCATACCAGTCAGGATCGTCGAACCAGATCCGAATCTCCTGAACGACCGAGTCATCGAAAAACGCATCCGCATCGTCGGCCGACGCTGGCGAGGTACCCCAGAACGACACCACGGCCGCGAGCAGCGAACCACATCGAATCAGTCCACGCATTGGGTCTCTCCTTCTAGGCCTGGCGTCGCCAGAGCCCTCACTGGCCCTCACAGTGTCCCCTACACACCGCAATACGCCCATTGTGTCCCTTCAATCCCTCAGAAGCCATCGAAAAAATACACCCAAAAAACCGCCCCCACAGGCTTTCGGCGATTCTGTTACTCCAGCTGGGTTGCCACGCCTCGGATCTCAGGAATTTTAGGAGATCCCGGCCAGACACGCTGAATCCGGTGCCCAACACGGCATGAATCCTTCGCTTGCTGGAAAGTGCGCTTCGCTCAGTTGTGGATGCGGGCATCGGGCTCGTGAGCCCGGCGGAGCACAGTCTCATCGCCATCCCAGATGACCGTCGTGTCCTTGCCGTAGTACCAGATGAACCGCAGGCGATCCCACCCCACGTCGCCGTTGGAGTGGAAGACGGTGATGTAGTGGCCGGGCGTGTCCGGATCGTGCATGGTGTGCAAAACCGACTGCCCCGATCCATCCCACTTCTTCCCCGCTACGGTGAATGAACCGTCCTCAATCAGAATGGTGTCGTCCGCGCGAGCGATCCGATCCGCGCGCGTGACAATGGCTTCTGAGCCGATAAGCAGCATGCTCGGGCCGGCCTCGACCTCGGCCATCCACGCGGTGACGTCCTCAGCAGCCGGCATGGTTTCATCCACGGTGATCGCAGCGCCGGTACCGAGCGTACCGGCGATGGTGGGGCTGGTCTGGTGATGGGGAAGCAACCGGTAGTGACGACACTCCGGGTCGACCTCGACCCACTGACCTTCCGGGTCCCGTACGACGTTCAGTGTCTGCACCGATGTCGTGCTCATGTCGGGCGCGGTGATCGGCACGGTGTGCGCATGAACCCATGTTTCAAAGAACGGATCGAGCCAGCCCTCTGGTCTGGCGGCAAAGGTGGCCTCGGCAGCGGATTGAATCTCATCCCATCCGATCCGCTCGCCGGAATGCGTCTTGCTGAGCCGGCGGAGCACCGGCCAGATCGCGCTGCCGGCATGCGACTCGGGAACAGTGCCTTCGTTGAGCACATCCTCGAGCATCATGAAGACGAAGGCGCCCTTGTCGTAACCGACAAACCGATCCGGTCCGCCACTGCTCGGGTCGGCACTTCCGAATTCGCCGAGCGGTCCGTTGTCGAGCGATGGATCGAGGGACACCTTGTTGAGCAGTCCACGTCGGTAAGTCCGCGCAGCATCCTGACCATCCTCTAGTGCGCGACGACCGTAGTTCGTGCAGTAACTCGTAAGCGCCTCACACCAGTTGCCATCGCTCGGATCGACATAGACGCCATTGCCCCACCATGCGTGCACCATTTCGTGATCGAGGTAACCGGGCTTGAGCGATCGCGGCGCCATGCCAACCACCCTTGGGCCCAACACGGTGAAGCCGGGAAATGCGAAGCCAGACGAGAAGAAGTTCTCGATGATGGCGAACCGCTCATAGGGATAGGCCCCGATGAGCGGCGTGTACAACTTCAGGTAGTACTCGGCGGCGTCGAGATAGTAGTTGGACTTGTCGGCGTGCTCACTCGGAACGTGGACCGTGACACCGACCGGCCCGGAGTCCGTCTCGACGATTCGGCCGGTGACTTCGTGCCGATTCCCGACGACCGCCATGCCGTCCACTCGGCGGGGCGTGTGCCACGACCAACACGGCAGTGTGATCGGTCCCTGGCATGTCGGGTTCCCCGAAGCGACGAGGGTCCACCCCTCCATCGGCGTGATGTTGATGGCCATCTCTCGAAGCAGCGGCACGCCAGCCTCATCAATCGGCTGCGGATACCAGTTGCTGCCATCAGAGAGAAAGATGCCCTCCTCACCCACATGGGCGTTGACTGAGAAGTTATGAATCTGCCCGACCTTCTCGCCGCTTTCGATGTCATCGCGGAAGATGCCGGAGAAGAACACTTCCGCGACATCCCCGACCTTCAGATCACTCACGATGCCGGCAGTAGAGGGCTCTCGTTGCGCTCCATTGACCACCACACGATGCACTCTCGCCGATGGGTTGAGTTCGTAGTGGAGATCACCACCATGATCGACCTGAATAGCGGTAGCCCCTTCGACCTTCCCGCTCGCTGGGTCGAGCGTGACATCAAGCCGCTGACGCTCGACACCCGCACCGGCACCGATCACAAGAGTCAGGGCGAGGGCGTACACGAAAGGGCTCCTGTTGGATCTGCTCAGGCGAGGATCGGTGAGTCATTTGCAACAAGGTCGGACATCAGTGGCTCCAGTTTTGCGGTGAAATGCCGCAGCACAGGCGGCGATTCGAGCATCCGCATCCCACAGATTCGATCACGTTTGCTATTGACTCGCAGCAGCACTTCGGCGATGTAATCCACATGGCTTTGGGTGTAGACCCGCCGTGGGAAGGCCAGCCGAACGAGCTCGCGTGGGGCTGCCTGTTCGCTGCCATCGGGCTGCTGGCCGAACATGACCGAGCCGATCTCGCTGCCGCGAATACCGCCCTCCAAATAGATCGCAGCCGCCAAGGACCAGCCCGGGTACTCGTTCCATGGGATGTGCGGCAGCATTTTGCCGGCATCGAGATAGAGCGCATGGCCGCCGGGCGGTGTGATCATCGGTATGCCCGCCGCCTGCAGCCGCTCGCCCAAGTAGGCGATGCTCCGAATGCGATATCGCAGATAGTCTTCTTCGAGCGCCTCGTACAGGCCGACGGCCACCGCTTCGAGATCGTAGCCAGCAAGACCACCATACGTCGGGAAGCCCTCGGTCAAGATGAGCATAGTGCGACAATCGACCACAACACTCATATCGTTCAGCGCGAGAAAGCCGCCGATGTTGGCCATGCCATCTTTCTTCGCGCTCATCGTGGCGCCATCGACGAGCGAGAACATCTCCCTTGCAATGTCGATGGGGCTCCGGTCGCCCTGTCCTTCTTCCCGCATGTGAATGAACCAAGCATTTTCGGCAAAGCGGCATGCATCGAGAAACAGGGGAACACCGTGCCGATTGCAGATCTCCCGCGCCGCGCGGATGTTCGCAAGGCTCACCGGTTGCCCGCCGCCGGAGTTGTTCGTCACCGTAATCATCACAAGTGGCACCCGGCCCGGGTTGTCGGTCAGCACGGTGTCGAGTTGTTCGAGATCAATGTTGCCCTTGAAAGGCGCGTCGTCAGATTCCATACTCTCGCGGCACGGCAGATCCATCGCCACCGCCTCGCGGTACTCGACATTGGCCCGCGTCGTATCGAAGTGCGTGTTGTTGAGCACCAGATCACCTGGGTTGACCATGGCGCGAAAGAGAATCCGCTCGGCCGCGCGGCCCTGATGGGTCGGAATCACGTGGCTCAGGCCGGTGATGTCCTTGATGGCCGATTCAAAACGGTAGAAGGAGTCGGCGCCGGCGTAGGTCTCATCGCCCTGCATCATCATGCCCCACTGCTTCGCTGAGAGGGCACCTGTTCCAGAATCGGTCAGTAGATCGATAAGTACGTCTTTGCCCCTCAGAGAGAACAGATTCCATCCCGCGTCGCGAAGTGCTTCCTCACGCCTCGACCGAGTGGTGCGCCGCAATGGCTCGACCGTCTTGATCCGAAACGGTTCGATAATCGTGTTGAATGGTTGCTCGGTGGTCATGGTGCCGGTACCTCGATGTCCCAATTACCACCACGCAGCGGTCAATCAATCTTGCCGCCAATAGATACCGTGGAAACGATGGGTTCAGATCGACAAAGGGGAAGATCTTCCGCCTGGTCGACGAGTTGCCGCAGCGTCAACTGGGCAAGAGAAGATTCAAGATTCGCAATCGCCGTATCAATCTGGGAATGCAGCGGACACAAACTCGCCGTGTGCTCACTTCGGCCAAGCGGACACTCGGTGATCCGCTGCAAGGGTTCGATGACGTTGACAACATCGAGCAGAGTCGTGGTACTGGAATCGCATCCGATGACGAATCCGCCGTAGCGGCCTCGTTGCCCCTTCACCAGACCCCCCCGGCGAAGTTGATTGAGAACCTTTGAAGCGTACTGTTGAGGAATTCGCCCGCCATCGCTCAATTTGGCACAGGTAGTCGGGACACCATTGGCCTCGGTCAGGAGAATCATCATTCGTAGGGCGTA
>DOVP01000082.1 GCA_003520025.1 Phycisphaerales bacterium | reverse complement strand
TCACAATTCGCGCCGATGATGTAGCCCGGATCCATGCCCACATCGAGCAGGATCCAAGCGAGCATGGCTGCGGTCGTACTCTTGCCGTGTGTACCGGCGATGCTGACGCCAAGTCGATCCGACTGGACCATGCCAAGTGCCTGGGCGTAGGTACTGACCGGCGTGCCGAGATTTCGGGCTTGCTGCACTTCGGGATGGTCTTGCGGGACGGCAGCCGAGGCGATGACCAGATCGATGCTCGGTGGGAGTGCCCCTCCCCCGGTGGCCACCTCGATTCCCTGCTCGCTCAGCGATTGAGTGGTGGCCGAGGGCGTGCCGTCCGAGCCAGACACGCGAAGTCCTCTCCCTGCGAGCATTCGGGCCAAGCCGCACATGCCGCACCCGCCGATGCCGACCATCCAGATGTTGCTGCCCTCGGGCGGAAGTGGGGGTGGGGGCGGACACGGCAGATTGGTGGTGGGAGCCGGGTGAGTGGGGGGCATCGGAGGAGTCTACGTTCTGCCGAGAATCGAGTCCGGGGCATATTCGGCGTATCCTGCGCCCATGAGCCAACGCGACCTACATGATGTTGTTCATGCCCAGATCCTCGTGGTGGATGACGAGGTCGAACATGCCGACACCATGGCCGAGGCGCTCCGTCGCATGGGGCATGTCTGCACCATCGTCACATCGGCCGCCAAGGCCGAGGAGGAGTTGAAGTACGGCAACTTCGACGTCGTGATTACCGATCTGTCCATGGAGACCGAGGATGCCGGCCTGAAGGTCCTCGCTTCGGTACGTGAGCACCAGCCGGACGCCGAGGCGATCATGGTGACCGCCCACGGCGATATTGCGACCGCCAAGGCGGCCTTGCAGGGCGGCGCGTATGACTTCATCGAGAAGCCGCTTGATCTCGATGTCTTCCGCAATTTGGTGCAGCGGGCATGCGAGACGGTTCGGCTCCGCAATGTCAATACCAAGTTGCAGGACCGGGTCGAGTCAGCCTTCGGCTTCGAGGGCATCATCGGCGAGTCGCCAGCGATTCGGAAGGTGATCTCGATGATCCGGCAGGTCGGGCCAAGCATGATTCCCGTCCTCATTACAGGCGAGTCCGGGACAGGCAAGGAATTGGTCGCGCAGGCGATGCACAATCAGTCCAAACGGGTCGGCAAACGGTACGTGACCTTCAACTGCGCCGGCCAGAGTGAGAGTCTGCTCGAAGACCAGTTGTTTGGGCATGCCAGAGGTGCCTTCACGGGCGCTGAGAAGGATCGTGAGGGTGTGTTCGAGTATGCCGACCACGGCACGCTCTTCCTCGACGAAATCGGGGACATGCCGCTGACGATGCAGTCGAAGTTGCTGCGGGTACTCGAGAGCGGCGAGGTGATCCGGCTCGGCACGAATGCGGCGCAGCACGTCGATGTCCGTTTTGTCAGCGCAACCAATCGTGATCTCAAGAAACTGATTGATGAGGAAGGATTTCGCGAGGATCTGTTCTTCCGCATCAACGGCGCCGAGATTGCGTTGCCGCCGCTTCGGGAACGTCGCGAGGACATTCCCATGCTCGTCAATCATGCAGCGGGCAAATATGCGGCGGAACTCGATCGGCCAGCGCCTGATTTTACCGAGCCAGCGATGATGCGGCTGCTCTCGTACAACTGGCCGGGCAATGTTCGGCAACTCTTCAACGTCGTGCAGCGCATGATTGTGATGACCGACGGTCCACGGGTGGACGTCCGCGACGTGCCTGACGAGATCCGCCTGCACGAGGATGACGAGCATGTGCATCTCGGCAGCCTTGCGGGCATTGGGCTCGATCGGCTCGAAAAAGAGGCCATCCGCCAAACCCTCATCATGACCGGCGCCAATCGTGAGCAGACTGCCGAGATTCTGGGAATCGGGGAGCGGACGTTGTATCGGAAGTTGAAGGAATACGGGTTGAAGTGACTCTTGTGTTCTTCCGCTTGCGGGGGAGAAGAGTGCACATGTTCGTCACGACCCGCTGGAAGTGAACATCACACTCTTGCACGTCAAACTTCCCTCGGCTTTCGCCAGTTCAGTCGAATCGACCTGCACGAGATTGAACCCTCTGGCTTCCAGGCGACCGGCGGTGTGTGGAAACTGACTGGAGAAGAGCAGCGCATCGCCGATGCGGATGGCGTTTCCGGCCATGGGTTCGTCGGGGTGTACCTCGATGATGTCCATTCCCTTGAAGTACGAGACATCGAGCCACGCCGTGTTCGCGAGCATTTGCCCATCGCCGAGATAGGTGGCTGCGGTCTTGAGGTGCAGAGCGCCTGGGACAGGTACGGAGATTACGTGGTAGCCGTGCGGCTCAAGCGCTGTTTGCAGTTGCTTGAACCCTTCCTCGTTGGTGCGGGTGGAGGCGCCGACGAAGATCGTTCGTTCTGCGACGCACACATCGCCACCTTCAAGCGTGCCGGGCGACTCGATGCGGACGAGTTCACGGTGCGGCCCAATGGCCGTGACGATGCTGTCAACTTCACCGCGTCGCGATTCGGCTCCGGGTCTGGTCAAGACAGCCAACTCGCCTACTACGACGATGATGTCCTCGACGAAGACGGCATCGGAGTGCTCATGCAGCGGATCGAGTTCGATGATCGTGACGCCCATGTCTTGCAATGCCTTGACGTATGCCTCATGTTGCCTCTGCGCGGTGTCATAATTGATCTTGCAGCGGTCCAGATGGGTCAGTTCGCAGTCCTGGATGGAGCGGCTGACAGGGCGGGTGATGGCGTACAACATGAG
>DOVP01000126.1 GCA_003520025.1 Phycisphaerales bacterium | reverse complement strand
ACCAAAGACATGCACGCCGCGCTCGAAATATTCGTCACCGAGCGCTTTGGCGCACACGCCATGCCTGGTGTTCGACTGCAAGCCGCTATGGCGAGACATCGTTTGACGGCGCTGGCTCGAGTGCAGGCCGACCGAGCCAATCTTGGTTGGCGAATCCATCAGGTCGAACAGTCATTTGGCCCAAAGAAGTACCTTGACTTTGACTTCGAGTCGGTGATATTCCCCGACAAGACGGGTCTAAGGTTGAATGGTCGCATTGACCGCGTGGACATTCACGAGGACCACGGCTATCAAGCACTCGACTACAAAACCGGTCGCACCGCTGAAGGGCCGGACGCGGCGCATGGCAACGAAGCATCGGGATGGAGCGATCTCCAGTTGCCGCTGTATCGCGTTCTGCTGCGATCGATCGACATCGATGTTCCAGCGAACGGTCTCGGGTACATCTTGGTACCACCGGATGCATTCAAGTGCCGCATCGATATTGCCAAGTGGACCGAATCCGACTTGGCTGATGCGGAAACGCTCGCCGCGGACATCATCAACGTTATTACAAGTGGGCAGTTGCTTGAGAAGGCCGCGGAGGCCACATCATGATGTTCACCGGCACGCTCATCACGGCCAATGCCGGATGTGGGAAGACCTACAGTCTCGCCAACCGCGTCATCGGCTGGATGATCGAGCACCGGCGGCTGACTCAGAACGCTGGCGCCGCAGACATCCTCGCTGCCACATTCACCCGCAAGGCCGCAGGCGAGATTCAAGATCGCATCCTGGAGCATTTGGCACTCGGCGCCATGAATCCAAAAGCTTTGAAGGCGTTCAATGACGAGAATGCATTCAAGGTTGACCCTCCAGCTGCGGCTGAGGATCTTCAGGGTGTCTTGCAAGATGTCGTGAAGTGCCTCGATCGCCTCCAGATCAACACCCTCGATGGCATCTTCCACCGACTCGCCAAAGGCTTCCCGGAAGAAGTGGGCTTTCCGGAAGGCTGGATCATCGCCGACCCCCCGGCGCTTGCATCAATTCAGCGGCAGGCCATCGATGATTGGCTGGAATCCTGCGGCGCCGATGAGATTGAAACGCTCGCGATCGAGGCCGAGGGCGAAATACTCAAGGGCTCGCCACACGGCACCATTATCAAGACCATCTGGGGCGGTCCCAAGGGCGGGGGTCTGTTGCCGCTGTGGCGGCGAAGTCAGGTTGGCAACGACAACCACGATCCATGGGAATGGATCGACGGATTGACCGACGACGTGCTCTGCAGTGATGCGAGGAGGGCCACCGCCACCAAATTGGCATCCGCCGCCAACACACTTGAAACGCTTGAGATTCCGCTGACGAAGGCCGGCACAGAGGTGAAGGCCTGGGTGAAGGCCAATGACCGCATGATCCAGGCCATCCGCGCCGGCTTCTGGAGCGATGTACTGACCGAGGGCATCGTTGTTGCGGCCGCGAGCGGCGGCAAGTTCGCCGGCCACTTTGTACCCGCCGACTTCGAAACGACGCTTCGACCAGTCATATCCCACGCCCGCGCCGATCTGGTTCGCCGTATTCGGCTGAAGATCAAGATTTGGCGCGAGTTGCTCGGCGAACTCGACCATGCGTACCAGTCCAGACAACGCGAAGTCGGCATGTACGATTTCAGCGACATCACAGACCGTCTCGCTCGAGCCGAGATTCTCAATGACCTCGGCGCCGAACAACTCGCGTGGCGACTCGACTCTGCGATTCGCGACATGGCGCTCGATGAGTTTCAAGACACGTCCATGGAGCAGGCGCACATCATCGAGCCGGTAATTGAGGAGATGCTCGCTGGCCAAGGCGCTCATGACACCCCCAGAAACCTGCTTGTCGTGGCCGATCCGAAGCAGTCGATCTATGCGTGGCGTGGAGGCACACCTGCCGTTTTGGATTGGCTGGAACGTCTCGGGCAAGGCCAGATCAAAACCGCCGACTTGCATCGGAGTTTCCGATCTGCCAAACGCATCATGGATTTCGTCAACAGCGTGTTCGAGAACATGGACACCAATGCCACCCTGAACATCGCTGCAGAGAATCACCAGGCCGTTCCCGAGGCCATCATGAAGCAAGCGGGTCTTGAGCCCGGTGATCCCGACGGCCCGGTCGCCGAGGTTCGGAATCGCTGGGTCTTCACACACCACGAGTCGGCCAAGACCGAACTCCGCGGCGGTGTGCAGGCATGGCTGACCTCGAAAGACAAAGATGAGGTCTTCGATCATGCGGTCTCCATCATCAAACGCCGCCACGATGCCGGCGTCGGCGTTGGTGTGTTGTGCCCAACCAACGACCAGGTGTCCGAACTCTGCCATCGACTCCGATGCGCCGGTGTGCCTGTGAGCGAAGAAGGCGCAGGCGGTGCTTCCGAGATTCCAGCGGTTTCGGTGCTGCTGGATGTGCTGCGGCTCGGTGATCATCCCGGGCACCGTCAGGCGGCTTTCAACGTGTCGCATTCACCCTTTGCAGAAGCAGTCGGGCTCGACGCCATCGAAACACTACCGTGGGGCGACCGCGATGCGACGCTTGAGCATGTGTCCAACACCATCCGCGCCGCAATTGCTGACGTGGGTCTTGGTGAATATTTAGCAGAACTTGTTCGCGGCGTGGAAGAACAGTGCGACTCTCGCGAGCAGGTCGGTCTGCGACTGGTGACTGAACTGGCGGCGAGTTGGACCACCGCAGACACTCGGCGTTTGGGCGACTTCATTGCGATTATCGAAGGCACCGGATTCGGCGAACCAACACCATCGCCCGTCCGGGTGATGACGCAACACGCCGCCAAGGGACTGGAGTTTGACGAGGTTGTCCTTCCATGGCTCGACCGACCACTTGTGAAGGGCAGGGCACTACCGTGCTTACCGTGGTCAAAGGATCCACTCGATCCCATCAAAGCAATTGCGCCGTCCTTTCCAGAGAAGCAGCGAGTTCACGCGCCAATTCTCGAAGCCTTTCACAATCAGGGCTATGCAGCGGAAATGGAAGACACTCTCTCGCTGCTGTACGTCTCGATCACTCGGCCGCGGACGGGGCTGCACCTGATGTTTCAGCCGCCCAAGAAGGATGAGCGGAAGTCCGTCACGGCGGCGCTCTTCCTGCGATCTGCCATCCCTGCCATCGATCACAAGATCGACACCGTCGACCCAGGCAGCGAGACGCCGTTCTGGGAATTCACCGACAGCGACTGGCCCACAGCAGCTGACAGCACCGCTGCCGCGGACAGTCCACCGCCAACACCGGTGCGGATCGCCCCAATCGGCAATCGTGCCAAGGTCGTAACACCTTCATCCCACGAGGGCACCGGTACGTTTCAGGAGCGATTCCGTCTGCTCCCCGGTCGCGCGCGTCGTGACGGTGTCATTCTGCACGAGTTGTACCGAGCTATTGCGTGGCTCGATGATGGTCCACCGAGCGAAGCCGATGTCGAACGTGCATTCAATGAAGCCGCCATTCAACTCGGTCGCCCCGTTGGAAGCGATCTTCGAGCGTCCTTGACTGAGCGATTCCACAAATCGCTCACAGGGGAGGTTGGCAGTGCACTCCGCCGCGGGGCACATGAGGCTTGGAACGCCGTCACTCTGGAGGCACTTCCCGAGCACCCCATCCTCGTGCAACTTGATTCCGGAATGCTCCGCGGCCGCATTGACCGCCTTGTTCTTGGTCGTGACGACAGCGGCGCGGTGACCCATGCTGCCATTCTCGATTTCAAGACCGGCAAGGTCGAAACCCAAGCCGATCGTCAGGCTGCCACCGAGTGGTATCAGCCCCAACTCGATCGCTATGCCGAGGGCATCGCTGCTGTCTACAACCTGCCCCCAGAAGCGATTGAGACGGGATTGCTGTTCGTGCAGTAGAGCCACAGGAGCCTGCTACGATTGGCGTTTATGGCCTCTGAGCAGCGAATCATCGTGACCGAGTTCCTGTCACAGGAGGCCATCGACTGGCTTTCGGAACGGGCGGTGGTCCAACAGATTGCGGCGGATGATCCCGGGTTCAATCAGGCGCTTTCGGTGGCTACCGGGCTGATCGTTCGCACCTACACCGAGGTCAATCGAGCACTGCTTGACCGCGGTCCGGGCCTTCGCGTCGTCGGCCGCGCTGGAACTGGACTGGACAACATCGATGTTGACGCTTGCCGTGAGCGAGACATCGAGGTTGTCAACGCGCCGCATGCAAATCGACAAGCGGTTGTCGAATACGTGATGTCGATTCTGAGCACCCACCTACGGCCGCTGCCACCGAAGATCGACCGCGGCTTCACGTCGGAGGAATGGGCAATCGCCCGCCAAAATGCCATCGCACCGCGGCAGATGAGCGAGTGTCTTCTGGGAATTCTCGGCCTCGGCGCGATCGGCAAGCGGGTGGCGGAAGTAGCGACCGCGATCGGATTTAGCGTGCAGTATCACGATATTGAACAGATCCCATCCGAACACCGATTCGGCGCAGCATCCGTCGATCTGGACACACTTCTTCGGACCAGCGACGTCCTGACAATTCACGTTGATGGCCGAGCGGGCAACAGGCATTTCTTGGGCGGCGATCGGCTCTCGAATCTGCTTCCAACCGTGCTGCTCATCAACACATCCCGAGGATTCGTCGTTGACGGCGAAGCGTTGGCCGCGATGCTTTGCGACAACCCCGACGCCTCCGCTGTTCTTGATGTCCATGAGAGCGAGCCGGTCTCGGCCGATGATCCACTGGTGGGCCTTCCCAATGCGTGTTTGTTGCCCCACGCCGCCTCTCGTACTGCTGCCGCCCAACGGGCCATGTCGTGGGTCGTCCAAGGTGTTTGGCACGCCATCGAAGCTGACCAGTAAGTGGTTACAAGACAGGGACTTGTGGCGACGGACCCTAGGGGCCTGTGGGCAGTCGATGGCCTGCCTCGCTTCTGATATGCTGCCGCGTTCACATATTGACGCTGGTATCCGCGCCATGGCGGGGCTGGCTCGTAGAAATGACTTGATTAAGGACCCGGTGGGGCACCCTCGAACAGGAGAGTAGACAACGTGACACAGACACGAATACGCGGTTTGATTGGCGGCGTCATCGCTGCGGCAGCGATTGGAAGTTTGGCTTCGATGACAGGTTGCGGTTCGAACTGGCGAGTGCACCAAGAGCAGGCGCTGGTATCAAAGCCCTCAACTCCCGCTGCGCCTGATTGGGTGCAAGGCCATGTTCCAATGGCCGAGGATCGTGTTTTCTTCATCGGTCGCAGTCACACGCCGGATTACCACCGTGATCATCTCGCGGACGGTGAGTGGGGGCATGATCAGCACAGACGAACTTCTCCCAATCGCGTTGGATACACGGTGATGGACGAACGTGATGCTGTGCAGAGTGCTCGAAACGATGTCTACGATCAGGTGAGACAACGACTCCGACCTCGCAGCCTTGGAACAACGACACAGGCCATCGAATCGACGGTTGATATTGGAGCTTGTGTTGATTGTGGCGGCTCACTGCCTGCCGCTGCGAGAATGCCGGTGCAGAGCCCCTGTAACGAACCCTGCGTTCGCAGCCGCTACACCACATGGCCAAACTCGGCCTCACATGATCGGTGTGGCAACTGCACCAGTACCGCTGTCGACCGCGG
>DOVP01000266.1:1090-7085 GCA_003520025.1 Phycisphaerales bacterium | reverse complement strand
GATGCGGGTCTCCACGCGGGGAGTCGCCACGTCGAAGCGGCCGCTCACCAGATCAAGGCGAAGGTCGAAGCAGCAGCCGCCTCTCCGGCTGTGCAGGTCCGGCTCGCGGAGTGCCAACGGGTACTCGATGAAGCCAGAAAACGAGCGGAGGAGACCTTCTGATGGAGTTCATCCTGGAGGAAATCGATGGTGAGATCATGGTACTTCGCGCCGATGGCGGATTGGATGCATCCAACGCCGCTGCTTTCATCAAGACAGTCGAGTCGATGGCAAGCGGTGGCATCAACAGGCTCATCATCGACTGTTCGAAACTGAGCCATATCTCAAGTGTCGGCCTCGGCGCTCTTCTCCGCCTGCACACTCGAGTTGCCAAACAGGGGGGAGAAGTCAAGTTGTGTGGTGTCTCCGGAATGCCGATGCAGGTGCTGAGCATGATGCGGCTCGATCGTGTCTTCGGGATCTATCCGGACATCGATCAAGCAAGGTTGGCATTCGCTCCTCCGAACTGAGTCAAGTAATCGCCGGAGATGAGAAAATGGGAAACATGTTGAACCTTGAGTCGAGCCAAACTTGGACGCACGGATGATGCACCAACTGCTTCTGATCGCCATATTGCTGGGTACCCCAACTGATGCAGAGACTGTGCCGCCTGATGCAGAGACTGCGCCACCCAATATCGTCATCATCTTTGTCGACGACATGGGATGGGGCGATTTGCCTTCACAGGGGGCAAGCGAGTGGAAGATGCCGAATCTGGCGAGGATGGAGCAGGAAGGAAGTCGTTTTACACACTTCTCGGTGGCGCAGCCGGTATGTTCGGCATCGCGGGTCGCGCTGCTGACCGGTTGCTATCCGAATCGACTCGGTATCCATGGAGCACTTGGGCCGAGCAATACGCACGGGCTCAACACAGACGAAACGACATTGGCAGAACTGGCCAAATCGGGCGGATACGCAACCGGCATCTTTGGGAAGTGGCACCTTGGTCATTTGCCGGAGTTTCTGCCGACGCGGCACGGTTTTGATGAGTACTTCGGCATCCCCTATTCCAACGATATGTGGCCGGGACATCCGGAGTCGCCCAAGGCATGGCCGCCACTTCCGCTGATCGAAGGCGATCAGGTTGTCGAGGTGATTGAGACACTTGATCAGCAGGGAACACTGACCCGGCGCATCACCGAGCACGCTGTCGACTTCATCGAGCGGCATCGGGACGGACCATTTCTACTCTACGTTCCACACCCACAGCCGCATGTGCCGTTGGCGCATGATCCACGGTTTGCCGGCACGAGTACGCAAGGCATGTACGGCGACGTCATGCATGAGTTGGACTGGAGTGTGGGTGAGATTCTCAACGCACTGGAGAAGAACGGAGTCGCAGACAACACATTTGTCATGTTCTCCAGCGACAACGGACCGTGGCTCTCCTACGGAGATCATGCTGGGGATACGGGAGAACTTCGGGAAGGCAAGGGCACGACCTTCGAGGGCGGTGTTCGCGTTCCGTGCATCATCAGGTGGCCGGGGCATGTGCCGGGCGGAACGGTCAATGCGACTCCATGGAGAAGCATCGACGTGTTCCCGACCATCGCGAACGCCATGTCATCCGAACCGTCGGATCGTGCCATCGACGGCGTGGACGCTACCGGCATCCTGACTGGAACTCAGCACGTGGCAATGCAACCACTGCTCTACTACTACCGCACCAATGAGTTGCAGGCCGTCCGGTCTGGGCGGTGGAAGTTGCACTTGCCACATGGCTATCGTTCTCTGGAAAATCGCCCCGGCGGCAGCGGGGGCACACCTGCGAAGTACCGCTACAACGTGCCGCAATCGCTGGCGCTCTTTGATCTTGACACGGACCCCTCCGAGTCTGTTGATGTCAAGGAAGCACACCCGGAAGTCGTGCAGCGGTTGCTCGTGATCGCGGAATCTGCGAGGAAGGATCTTGGTGATACGCTGAGCGATCGTCCGGGTTCCGGCCTCCGAGAGCCGGGCCGGGCTGCTACAGCACCTTGATCATTTGAAGGCATGGGTTCGCCTCATCCCAGAGCGTGAGAAACTCGGTGAGGGGTTCGAATCCCATGGCCTCGTACCAGTGTCTGGTTCGCGCGTAGTGGTCATTCTCGCGGTGGGGCGAAAGCGTCTTCACCTGAAGGAAACGCACACCGAGGTTTTTTGCGTGGTTCTCAATGGCCGCAAGCATCGCGGCACCGACGCCTTTGCGGTGCCACTCGGGCCGGATCGCCAGCACATGAAGTTCGGCCGATGCGGGAAAGTGGTGCTCGAGCGTCATGAAGCCGATGGGTTGATCATCATGGGTCGCCAGAGCGGTTGGCATTCGCGCGATGGCCTCGATGTACTCGATCACACTCTCCTCGATACCGAACCACTCCGGCACGCTCCGCAGAATCGGCTCGCAGCGATCGGCCAGACCGGTGGCGGGGGGATGAATTTCAATTCCGTGGGCAAGGGGTGTTGTCATTGGCGGCACGATATCCTCCCTGCACTTTGGAAGGGTCTCACTCCATTCAACCATCACGAGCGACCGCTGGTGTCCTCATGGCGATTGGCGGATTCGGGTTTTGGGCGACGATCACGCCGCTCTACTACCGAATGCTCGACGAGGTGCCGATCGGCGAGTTGCTCGCGTGGCGAGTGCTCTCGGGACTGCCGGCGTTGTGGCTGCTGCTGTGGGGTACTCGAAGACTGCCGGAGTGGTGGGTGGCGCTTCGGAGTCCGCGGGTGCTTGGCGTGCTTGCGGTATCGGCGGTGCTCATTGCGATCAACTGGGTGGTCTTCATGTGGGCGGTCGTGGACAACCGCCTCAGCGAAGCGAGTTTGGGCTACTACATCAATCCGTTGTTCTCGGTTGCGCTGGGCATGGTCTTTCTCGGCGAGCGAATGCGGGCGGCGCAGTGGGTGGCGATTGTGCTTGCCACGGTCGGCGTGGGTGTATTGGCGTGGCGGCTCGGTGGCGTGCCATGGATATCGCTGACGTTGGCCGGGTCCTTCGGCTTGTACGGCCTTACGCGCAAACTCGTGAATGCCGCTGCGGCGCCGGGCTTGGCGGTCGAGATGCTGCTGCTGTTTCCGTTCATGCTTCTGCTTCTGTATATGGACGCTGCCGAGCATGGAAGCGCTGTACTCGCCGGTCCGTGGTGGATTACGACGCTGCTGCTGCTCGGCGGCATCGTCACCATTATCCCGCTGGTTCTCTTCGCAGGTTGTGCGAAGCGTCTGAGACTCGCCACAGTGGGTCTGCTTCAGTACATCGCGCCGACCGGACAACTTCTCATGGCGGTGTTTCTGTTTGATGAGGCATTCGGAGTAGATCAGATGATCGCTTTCGCCTTCATCTGGGCGGCGGTGATCACCTACTCGACAGATTCGATCAGGCATGCCAAGGCGGGGTTCTCGCCGCGGGTCAATGTGCCCGGAGAAGGCTGAGACTGGAATCTGCGGATGGGATTGCGTGATCTCGCCTTTGAGACTGGCGGGGGCTGTGGTAGTCTCAAACCCAAGCAGAGAGGATGATTCCCATGATCACCAGCACCCTCGCCGGCCTGACCACAGTGACGAGCATTCTGGCAGCCCCGCAGTTCGAGATCATCGACATCGGCACCTTCGGCACCGGCCCGTGCGGCGCTCACGATATCAGTGAGGTTGATACGGCCTGCGGACAGGGCACAGCGCCCAACGGTCTCAATCAACACGCCTTCTACTGGGACGGCCAGACGATGCACAACATTCCGCCGCTCAATGCGCCCGCCGGTGGCAACAGTTGGGGCTTTGCGATGAACGGTCATGGTCACGTCGTTGGGTATGCCAATTCGGCCAGCGGGAACGCATTTCATCCCTACAAGTGGACACCCGATGGCGGCACTGTTGATCTCGGTGTTCCGACCTGGGCCGTTGGCGACTACGGTCAGGGCAAGGACATCAACGACTCGGGAACGGTAGTCGGCATTGTTGGCAGTGTGCCCTACAACCTGCGTGGATGCATCTGGATCAATGGAGAGATGTTGGAAGTCCCGACCTTTGGTGGGAACGATTCGCAGTGTCTGGCGGTCAACGAACTGAACGATGTGGTCGGGTTTTCACGATTGGAGTCCGGCAAGATGCGCGGGTTCGTTATTCCCAATGGCAACGTCGACAACATCATCGAATTGGAAGCACCCGAAGGCGGCGGCGCGCAGGCGACGGACATCAACGAGCAGCGGATTGTTTGCGGATGGGGCGCCAACGAAGACGGCACCTATCACGCGCTGAAATGGTCACTCGAAGACGGCATGGAGTATCTCGGCGAGCCCAGTGGATGGGAGACCTTTGCCTATGACATCAACGAGTCCGGCTGGATCGTCGGCAAGGCGTGGGTACCGCCTGCGGTGTCCGGCACGACTACCGACCACGCCTGCGCCTGGATTGATGGTGAGTTTGTGCTGCTCGAAGACCTCGTCATTAACAACGTCGATGGAGCGGAGTTCCGGATCTGTCGCGGTGTCAACGAGCATGGCTGGATCGCCACCTCGCTGGCCTGGGATGATCAGGACAATCATGCAGCGGTGCTTCGCCCGGTCGAATCTTCAAACGGCGATGCCAACGGCGATGGTGTCGTCGACACCGATGACATACTTGCAGTGATCTCGGCGTGGGGCCCATGCGAACCGCCCTGCGATGCCGACCTCAACGGCGACGGCGTGGTCGGGACCGATGACTTGTTGGCGGTCCTGGCGGGATGGATGCAGTAGAGGCGGAAGTCGGAAACCGAGGGGCGTCGTTTCGACTCCAGGCTTCCGATTTACTTGGACGCGGCCTCATCGTAGAGTTTCAGCACGATCTTACTGAAGGCGTGGGCGGGTCCGCCGCCCATGAGGACGGCGACATCGAGGGTTTCGAGGATCTCTTCGCGGGTCGCCCCGTTCTTGTGGGCCAGCGGAACGTGGTGGTGCAGGCAATGTTCACACAGACGGCTGACGGCGGCCACGATCGCCATCAACTCTTTGGTCTTGACATCGAGCGATCCAGGTTCAAGGGCAGCTTTGTACATGGTTCGGAAGGCGGTTTCTGATTTCTCTCGCATGAGGAGGGGATCCTGCATCAGAGGGTGGCATTTCGGGAAACTTGGTGGGCGTGCATGGTATGGGACAGGCTAGACTGTGGGCGTTACAAAAGGATCCACCAGTATGCGTCATGCTTTGATCTTGTGCTGCGCTCTCCTGATCACGGCTTCGGCCGTCGCCCAACTTGGCGGGCCGGCTCCAGCGGCCAAACCCAAGGGGACACCTTCTTCAGCTCCGGTCGCTGAGCCCGACAAGCCCGAGATGCCTTCTGTGCAGGCCGTCGTGGACGCTTTCGTGAGCGCGACTGGTGGAGAGGCCGCATATCAGTCCTTGCCCGGACTGGAACGCCACTACACATGGACCATCGGTGAAGATGCGGGCGCGATGCAAATCAGCGCCGAGTCGGGCGGCGCGTTTACACTCGACATGACCATGAACGGCTCACCCTGGCACGAAGCGCAGGGCTCAAATGGAACCAAGACCTGGCTTGAGGATGCAACCGGGACCTGTTATCCGGCGCCCGATATCGTAGGCGTACAGTTGCGGATGGAACATGATCCGACCGCGTGGCTTCACCTTGAGAAGTACGTGCGAATATCCACCGTTTCCAGCGAAGTGCCGGTGCTGGGGCGCCCGCATTGGCGGATCATTCTGGTGCCACATGCGGGGCGATCGTGGTATGCGTATTTCGATGTGGAGACCGGGCTGCTCAGTCGATTTGAATTCACGCGTCCTAGCGAGTCCGGTCGACTTATTACGGTCGAGCGGAAGTACGCCGACTGGAAGCCGAGCGGCTCGATCGTACTGCCACACTCCATCGAAGAGCAGTCGATTGCCGGCACCGTGGCGATGACGCTCACGGAGGCTCACGAACAGACGTTCCCGCCCGATACGTTTGCGATGACTGAGTGCGCCATCGCCGCCTTTGAGCG
>DOVP01000266.1:0-709 GCA_003520025.1 Phycisphaerales bacterium | reverse complement strand
TTCATACCACACGAAGTTGATCGAAATGATCGGGCCGGATCTGGTAGACATGCAGGGCAAGCAGATCCCATCAGCCATTCTCTCGGACAAGCCGGATGTACTGCTGTACTTCACCGCCAAGTGGTGTGGGCCTTGCAGGATCTTTACGCCGAAACTCGTTGACTTCTACAACGAGAACGCCGGGAAACATGACTTCTTGGTCATCATGGTCAGCAGCGATCGAGCGAAGAGCCAGATGGCGCAGTATCTCAAGGACTACAAGATCCCCTTCCTTGCGGTCCCATATGAGCGGCGGGATACCAGTGGCATCAAGAAAAAGTACGGCGCGAGGGGAATCCCCAATCTTGTCTGGCTCGATGGTCAGGATGGGGTGGTCAAGGGGAGTTATGAGAAGGGCAATTACGTTGGCCCCCAAAAAGTGCTGTCGGCCTTCAAGAAGCACATGGGCCTGTAGGTGCCGGACCAATCGCACCTCGATGCCTACCACGCGGCAGTGGCCGAACATGGTCCCGGCTTTGCAGCCACGCTGTGGGGATCTCCGCAGACACAGGCGTTGCGGTTCGGTGTGATGAGTGACATGGCAGGAGGCTTCACCGGCCTGCATCTCCTGGACTTGGGATGCGGCGACGGGGCGTTGGCACATTGGCTGGAATCGCGAAGAGAGCAGCCCGCTCGCTATGTGGGACTTGACGCGATGGTCGAGCAGATC
>DOVP01000154.1 GCA_003520025.1 Phycisphaerales bacterium | reverse complement strand
GGTTCGGTTGCCTTGTAGATGAGCGCTGTGTCAGAGGCCTTCTGTCCGATCGGATTGGTAAAGCCGACGACCGACTTGAGCGTGTAGTCCATCGCCCATCCAGCGACGACGATGTAGAAGGACAGGATCAGGAATCCGGCCACGACACCCAACCAACCCACGGCCGACCATCCGGTCGGGCCTCCCTGTAACCGCTTGAATGCTTCGACCGGCTGCGCCTGCGCGGCGCGGCCGATCATGATTTCGGCGATCAGAATCGGCAGGCCGACCAGCGCGATGCAGACGAGATAGATGAGGACGAAAAGACCGCCACCGTTTTCGCCCGTGATGTATGGGAACTTCCAGATGTTGCCGAGACCGACGGCCGAGCCTGCTGCGGCGAGGATGAAGCCGGTGCGGCTCTTCCAATGTGCCCGTCCACGAGTTCCCTTGGCTGTGCCCTCGCCCTCTTGATTCGTGCTCATTACGGTCTCCGCGCGGCCATCGGTGCTGGAATCGACAGATTGCCATCATAAAAGGGGAACCATTTACGTGCCGACAGCTTCCCGAGGGGCTCTATCATGCATGTATGGAAGCACCGTTCCGTATCCGAAGCGATCTTGCTCGTGTCATCGAGCACGGTCACCTCTTCGCACTCGGGGTCGAGGGCGGCGGGCTGCGGCCACATGCCGCCGGCTGGTCGCAGGTCGTATGGGGGCAGGACCAGCCGCATCCGGAGACGGTCACGTACACCATCGCGGTCTCGCATGAATTGGTGCGACCGCTCCTGCACGAGCTCATGCGGATGTTGCCTTCGCGTGTGTCGGGGTTGATGGAACTCGGCAGTCGCGATGCGTATCGCGAGGTGGATGTATACATCGGCCACCCGATCGATCTGGACCACTTTCTGGGGGCGTGGGGTTTGTTTGAGCCCATTCTGCTTGAGGATGCGACGATCGGAGTGGGCGTCAATGCAGTCGAGCCGTTCTTCGAGATCTTTCTCGATCAGGACAAGCGGTTGATCGTTCATGTTGATCCGTCTTGGGCGAGCGGCATCGAGGACCTGCTTCAGCGATTCAACGTCCAGCGGCGGCACGATGATGACATTCAGCCCATTCCATCTGGCAACTCCGTGCGTGTTCGGTCGGTTCTTGAACAACGCGAGGGATGGCTCGCGGACCCGGACCACCTGTTGCTGGCGCTGCAGGCCAGTTGGCTGCTGGAACTCGATGACGATCCCGATCGCAACCTTGATGCGAGGGGTCGCGACATCGGCTACACGCTGTGGCGGGGCCTCGTGCTGGTCGATCAGGAAGACCCGGCGGGTCGCCGCGTCGGACACGCGCAGATATGGGGCGTTGCGACTTGCCGCCGCGATATCGAGCGGCTGATGCAATTGCACATCGTCAACGACTTCGAGTGGGAGTTTCGGCAGATCCTCAACCTCGATCGAATCGCCTTTGATGACCGCCCGGTGGCGTTGAACGATTTACAGCCTCCGCTGGAGCAGGACGAGGTGTTGTTGTATGACGTGCTGGTCATGGGGACGGCACCTGCAGGTTGGGATGGGCGGGATGGCTGAATCGCCCTCTGGGCCGTGGTACCGCGATGGACTTCGCTTTGAGTGTTCCCGCTGCGGCAATTGCTGCACCGGTCCGTCTGGAGCCGTGTGGTTCACCGCCGAGGAGGGGCAGGCCATGGCGGCCATGCTGGGCGTGAGCGAGGCCACTTTTCACAGGACATATGCCAGACAGATCAACGGCCGCTGGTCGCTTCGCGAGCATGCCAGTCCGCAGGGACTGGACTGTGTCTTCCTGACGCGAGACACGTCCGGCAAGTCAGGATGCCGCCTCTATGCCGCCCGACCCCGCCAGTGCGGCACTTGGCCGTTCTGGGCGGAGAATGTGGTGTCTCCACAGATGTGGGAGGCCGTCAAGCGGCAGACGCCATGTCCGGGCATGGGTTCCGGGCCGCTGGTGACGATCGAGGAAATCGTCGCGCGGTTGACCTGAACTTTCGGGTCACATCCACGTAGGATGCCCCGTTCCACCGACCGGTTCTCCCTCCGGCATTGAAGACAAAGGACCACGTATGAGACGATTGAACATGTTGACGACCCTGACTTCTGCGACCCTTCTCACCGCCGTGGCGATGGCGGTCCAAGACCATCCGAGTGACCATCCGACCAAAGCTGATCATCCGGCCAAGGCGGAGTCCAAGGCAACCTCGGACTATCAGTACGTTGAAATGGACACCAGCAAGGGCGACATGGTGATCATGCTCGACCGGAAGGCTGCCCCCATTACGGTCGAGAATTTCATCGCCTATGCGAAGGATGGCAGTTACGACGGCACGATCTTTCATCGCGTGATTGATGGATTCATGGTGCAGGGTGGTGGATTCGAGCCAGGGTTGGCCAAGCGACCCACCAAGCCGCAGATCAAGAACGAGTGGGGGAACGGCCTGCTCAACACCAAGGGTACGATTGCCATGGCGCGGCTCGGAGGCCAGCCCGACTCGGCGAGCAATCAGTTCTTCATCAACATCAAGAACAACCCCAACCTCGATCGCAAGCAGCGGGACGGTGCCGCCTATGCCGTGTTCGGCAAAGTGGTCTCGGGTGAGGATGTGGTTGATGCCATCAAAGCATGTCAAACCGGACATGCCCATGGTCCGAACGGCGGGCATTACGACGACGTTCCGACGGAAGATATTGTGATCAAGAAAGTCACACTGCTCACGCCTGAGCAGGCCGAGGCCAAGGCCGAAGGCTGCCGAGGCAGCGAAGCGGCGTGGCGAGCAGCGCAGCAAGCAGCCATGGCATCCGTTGCCGAACAGAACAAGAAACTGGAGAAACTGACAATGAGCGTGGATGAA
>DOVP01000271.1:1915-3051 GCA_003520025.1 Phycisphaerales bacterium | reverse complement strand
GGTGGCGGTCGAGGAGGTGGCTCTCCGGGGTCTTGGGATGTACAGGCTCCCTTGCCTCAGCCAGGCACGCGGTACCCCGCGGAGACAACGATATACACGCTCCCGGTCATCTTCGAAGTAGAGTTGGGCAGCAGCGATTCACCTTCGGCAGCGGTATGGCGGGCGGTTGACGAGGAGGTGTACGCATGAGTGGCAATGCGGTATTCCAGTGGATCAAGGCTCATGTCGTGATCGTGATCAGTGTCTTTGTCATTCTGATCAGCCTGATCGGTGGACCCATTGTGTCCGATGGTTGGAATGCGGAACTCGCGAGTAAGGTAAAAAAGCGGCTGAAGAAACTTGATGAAATGGACAGGAACGGCCAACAGAAATTCCAGTGGCCGGGTGGCGAGGGGGTTTCAGAGCAAACGTACATTACAAGGGCTCTGATCGAGAACTACAAGGCGGCAGCTGCTGGCCGCGTGGGGCAGAGCGACGAGGTCGTATCGCAGATGCAGGCGGGCAATCGCGGCGACACCGCCGTGCTCATGCCAGAGCTTTTTCCAACGCCGAAGGATCCCCAACGCGATCTTGAGGTCCTTCCCCCCGTACTGCATCGCAGGATTGAAGCTGGCTACGATGCGGTGCTCGCCATGATGCACGCGGGAGTACCACCTACATCCCAGGAACTTCAGAAAGAATTGGAAGCCAAACGAGATACGTTTGTCGACCGCAACTTCATGAAAGGGCCTGGTGAGAAACTCGATTCAGAAGAGGAGAAGGACCTTCGTGAGCATCTCGCCGAGCAGCGACTGGCTTTCTGCCGTGATCGGGCAAATGAGATCGGCGTGTATCTCGCCAAGGCGACGCTTGATCCACCGACATACGTCAATACACAGAAGCCATCACTTGCCGAGATGTTCACTTGGCAGTGGCGTCTGTGGGTGCTGGAACGGATCTCAGCGGTTGTCGCGGAGATCAATGGTGACTCTCCAGAACCTTTGGCCGCGATTCACGCTGTGAATCGGGTGGATGTGCGTGGGCTGATGGAAATCGATACGCCTGCGGCTGGTGCGAGATCCATTCATCTCGGGTCCAGTGGCCGAGGTGGTGGCGGTCCTGGTGGCATGGGTGGCCCTGGCGGCATGGGCGGCCCT
>DOVP01000271.1:0-1512 GCA_003520025.1 Phycisphaerales bacterium | reverse complement strand
GCATGGGTGGCCCTGGCGGCATGGACGGCCCTGGCGGCATGGGCGACCCCGGGGGTCGTGGTGGCTCGGATGGCCCATCTGCTCCGCCTGCGGGAACTCAAGACTTTGAGCGGTCGGTAACCGGCCGCATTACCAACGCGGACTTTGATGTCATTCTGGTCGATCTTGACCTGATCGTGTCCTTGGATCGTATTGACGAAGTACTCGAGGGATTCAGCGTACCTGCAGTGATGTCGGTCGTGGATCTTGAGTTGGGTCGAGCCGATGCATTTGAGGCGTTGGCTCAGGGTGAGTATTTCGGTGAAGCCCCGGTGGCCCAATTGATCTTGACCGTTGAGACGCTTTGGTTGCGGTCGTGGTCACAGGAACTGATGCCTGATGAGACGCGGGTCCAGATCGGTATTGCTCCGCGTGTTACAAGTGAAGGAGGTTCCGACGGCTCGTTTTGAAACGAGCATGTCATGGATCAGTCGCGATGAAGAACACCATCCTCCAATTACTTGAGCGGTATGTCGAGTTCCTTGTACTTGCCGCAGTTCTGATCGTGCTTGGCTTGTATCTGGCCATGCAGTTCGTCGGCGATCCGAATGCTGGCAAGGGCGGTATCAGTCCGGCCGAAGTGAATTCTGTACTTCAGGACAAGGCCACTGCATTGAAGAGGAATTTGGAGAGGACGGGCGTCGATGGGCTTCATGGGAAAGCGGTGCCGGATCCGCCCGATTTGCTTGATCGGTATCAGACACTGGCCGGTGCAAGTGTACTTCCCCCTCAGTATCAGTCTTTTGCCGTAGCGCCACGTGGGCCAATCGATGAAGATGGTGGAGAGGCCAGCGAGGAACTCACGGAAGTCCACGTGCCAACCATTCCCTCGCCGGAGCAGATACTGGTCTATCAGTCATTTGACACGATTACCGAGTCCGCGGTGTCGGAGCATGAGTCGCTCTCGGACCGATTTAAATCGGCCCCATTTGATGTCTCTTGGCTGACGATTTCGGCGAAGTTCGATATTGATGAAGTGCTGTCCCGCTTTCAGTCAAAGGGGGATGAGGGGCAGCGTGCGATGAGCGAACGGTGGTACAACGGACGTATCGATGTGCTCGATATCGTTGTGGAACGCCGTGAGGTGCACGCCGATGGCACGAAGTCGGAGGCCGAACAGATTCAGTTGTTGCCGGGGCAAGTGTCATTTCGGGAACGTATCGAAGGTGACGTGTCTGCCGGTGAGCGGGACGGGATCCTCAGCGATCTCCGCAACGGCGTGTCCCAGCAGATGGTGGTGCAGCCGGAGTTTCTTCCGACGAAGTTCGGGCTTTGGGAAGATCCGGAAGAAGCGGCGGACAAGTTGTCCCGCGGTGGAGACGAAGATCCCCTTGAGCGATTGCAGCGTCTCATTGAGCGGCGAAGGAAATTACAGGAAGAACTGGATCTCGCTGGTGGTGGTGATCCGGATGGTGGCCCAGGTGGTGGCCCGGGCGGCATCGGTGGTGGTGGCGGTGGCATGGGTGGCCCTGG
>DOVP01000233.1:11007-11164 GCA_003520025.1 Phycisphaerales bacterium | reverse complement strand
GCCAGTAGATGAGATCGCCTCGGCCCTGCTCATCAACGTGCAGTTTCCCAAGGCTGTCCAGACCATCGCGACCGGTGCTGTAGAGCAGGCCCATGCCTGGCTGCAGCCAGACCCGCTTCGTACCGACATCGAGTTCACGACGCTCCGAAATGTAACG
>DOVP01000233.1:9522-10637 GCA_003520025.1 Phycisphaerales bacterium | reverse complement strand
TCGGTGATTGACGCATACTCATCAGGCACAAACTGCTTGTCGATCGTAATGCCAAAGGCAATCCGCATCTCCTTCGGGTACACACCGCGGTCCCGCTTGTAGGCGGCCAAACCGGCAGCGGTCGCGGTCGCATTGACATCGACAAGGAGTCTCTCACGCACATCAAAGAGGTTCTTCATGTCGTGAATCACGGAGTCGATTGCAGCAAATCGACCCACGTTCAGCAACTCGAACTGAGACTGCCGATCGAGAATGAGCGATCCCAGATCGGTTGTGTCATCGGATCGCCAGCGGCACCACCAGTCGTCGAAGATAAGGTCCAGGCGCACCTTGGCGTTTTCGAGACTGTCATGCCGATTATGCTCCTGAAGATATTTCCATCGATTCCGCGCGCCGAATCGCTGCAGCGGACGATCGACTGTCTGCACCTCGGTGAAGACGGCAGCGAATTCTTGGGGGTCGGCCGTACCAAGGGACTCGTCAAACGCGTTGGTGAGTAGTTTTTCACAAAGTATGCGGTCGTTCTCAGGCATGAAGAGGCTCATTCTTCCGGGCCTGAGGGTGGCGATCTCGGTATATGCAAGGCGTTTGAGATAGGCAGGAGAAATGTCATCGAGGTATCGATACATCACGCTCCGAAAGACACCAAGCCCTTCGCTGATCAGCACAATGGCTTCTTCCTTCTCCTCCATGAACTCTCGGTCCGCAAGTCGCCTGAATACCATCAACTCGTCAAGCAACAGCGTCAGTCCAGCCTCGGCCTTCCCAGACTCCGCCAATCGCCACGCCTCGGCAGCGGTCCACACCGACATCTGCCGCATGACCTTGAGATAGGGGAACGTGGGCAGGACCAGTCGCTGATCCGGTTCGCCCAAATCCACGAATAGACCGCGATCTCGGCCAGCCTGGTCCACCGATTCACGACCATACTTCAACCCGAAACTCGGTTGCTTAGCCGCTTCTTCGATGGCAGGACCAAGGGTGGAACTGCTCGCGGCCCAATCCGATACCGCCTGCCAGTCTGGCATCCCCGGCCAGATTGATGACTGGCTGAGCACATCATCGGTATCCGGCGGAACCGAAAGTATTTGAAGTGCCGGTGCAAGTGTCTTCCA
>DOVP01000233.1:0-9133 GCA_003520025.1 Phycisphaerales bacterium | reverse complement strand
GCTGGCGTCACAGCACCGGTGTCTGCTGCGAATCCTGAACTGGCCAGAATGATTGCCCATGTCTGAATCAAGACCACTTGGAAGGCTCCTTGCTGGAGGCCCGGCGGAACCCCCCGCTTCCACGCGGCAGGGCGTGACCAGTACTCAATCTCCGACCCCTGATCGGCGAGTGTAGCAGGTCGCTTCCGTGCCCGGCAGGCCCGCAGGGCTCTATACTTCCCTCCGTGGGCGGTGCGGCGGGGACCAGTCGCCCCGACCATGCACAGGACGCCTGCAGCGCAGCGGGCCCCGCTGGAGACCCGCACATGCTTTCCCGACGATTGGACGCCTCGCTCCAGACCATCGCTTCGCTCACCGAGCACCTGGAGGTTATCTCGCACATTGCAGAGACGCTCATTGAGCGACTCAACTCGGGAGGAACGATCTGGACGGCCGGCAACGGTGGCTCGGCCGCGCAGGCGCTTCATTTCTCCGAAGAGTTGATGGGGCGCTATCGCGAGGATCGGCGTCCACTGGCGTCGGTCATGCTCGCCGGTGATCCTGCTCTCTTGACCTGCACGGCCAATGACTTTGGATTCGATGAGATCTTCGCCCGACCGGTACGGGCACTGGCCTCGGAGGGGGATGTGCTGCTTGTCCTCTCGACCTCAGGACACAGCGCGAACATTGTCAAGGCTCTGGCCGCCGCTCGTGAACACGATTGCGTCACGATTGGCCTGCTGGGAGGCGACGGTGGCGATTGCCTGCCACTGTGTGATCATGCGATCGTCGTACAGGAGAGCGACTCGGCCTTTGTGCAGGATGCCCATCAAGTTGTCATCCATCTGCTCTGCGAAGCCATCGACCAGTGGGCGGTGTCGACGGATCGCCACAAGGCGACATCGTGACAGCCCCAACTGCAGTATCTCAGCGGGCTGGATGGATGGGCCTTGTGCTCGTTCGCTTTCTCGTGCCGCTGTGGGTGCTGGCCGGCGCAACCACCAAACTCGTCGAACGATCACCGAAACTGCTTCCCGAACACCTCCGGGGATTGCTCGAGAACATCGGCCTTGATCTGCACATCGCCCTGTCAATCTTTCTGACGATCGAGTTCGCCGCCATCGCCGTCATGGTGCTGGTGCCACGATTGGCACGCATCACAGCGGTGTTCATGTTGGGCGTGTTCTCTCTGGTGCTGCTGTATGAGATCTTCAACGGAAACGTGACGAGTTGTGGATGCCTCGGCAGCATCTCTCCGCCGCCATGGCTGATGCTCTCCATTGATCTCGGGCTGCTGATACTTGTTGCCGCTTTGCCGGTTCGACCACTTCAACTCGCAAGCGAGCGCGTGGCATGGGGATTGGCCACCATTCTCGCAGTGGCACTCGGCATCGTGTCGTTTACTCGTGTCGTTGGTGGGGCGACCGGTGTGCGCATCATCATCGAACCGTCTTCGAATGAAGTCAACCCACCTCAGACCGCACAACTTCCCGCGTACTACTCGCTGGACACCTCCGACTGGCCCGGTCAGCGGACTGAGGACATTGATCTCATCTCATGGATACCAAACCTGCCCGATTCCATCAACGATGGTCAGCAATACCTCATCCTCTACAGCCGCACCTGCGAGCACTGCCATGAATTGCTGCTTGAGCACTTCTCATTCGATCCCCCAGCTCCAACAACGCTGGTTGCGATTCCAGAATCGGTGGACGGATTCATAGAAGACGGCCAACTTGAAAACCCATGCATCGACTGCGCCGAACTGGATATGCCAGTCGGCGTGGACTGGCTGATGACGCCGCCGGTTGTCATCGCCATCGAGGACGGTGTCATCCGATGCGCCCAAGAAGCCGAAGACGGCATGATGCCACAGTGCCTCCCGTGGCACGGATACTGAGACCCACAGAAGGATTGACGATGTCCGATCAACTCGACGCAGTGCTCGCCCACCTCGATGATACGCATGATGCGCAGATGGACCGACTTGCCGACCTGCTTCGCATCGCGAGCGTCAGCACCGACCCAGCGCACGACGGGGATGTGCGAAAAGCGGCCGAGTGCTGCTGCGACTACCTCAATGCGGGAGGGTTCGAGGCATCTGTCCGGGATACGACTGGACACCCGATGGTGGTCGGCCATGTGGACGGGCCGGCCGATGCGCCCCACATCCTGTACTACGGCCACTACGACGTGCAGCCGCCGGATCCACTGGAACTCTGGGAGAGCGGCCCGTTCGAACCGACCATCATGGAGGGCAAGAACGGTCCCAAAATCGTCGCCCGCGGTGCCTGCGACGACAAAGGGCAACTCATGATGTTCGTCGAGGCGCTCCGCGCCTGGCACGAAGTGGGTGGCGGCATCCCTGTTCGCGCGACGGTGCTGCTCGAGGGCGAAGAAGAAAGCGGAAGCCCGAGCCTTGATACATTCCTCGAAGCCAATGCCGATGAACTGCGCCCCGACATATGTGTCGTATCTGACACCGGCATGTGGGACCCTCAGACGCCCGCCATCACGACCATGCTCCGTGGGATGGTCTACCTCGAAGCGACGCTGCACGGGCCCTCCCACGACCTGCACTCAGGCATGTGCGGCGGCGCGGTCGTCAACCCGATCAACGCCCTGTGCAGCGTCCTGGCTGGACTACATGATGCCGATGGTCGGATCACGATCAGTGGTTTCTACGACGGCATCATCGACCCGTCCGAGGCGCAGCACGCGCAGTGGGCCGAACTGGGCTTCGACGAGGCAGGCTTTCTGCAGGAGGTCGGCTTGCCGGAATCAACCGGCGAAGCAGGCTGCACAATACTTGAGCGGATCTGGTCGCGACCGACGCTGGACATCAACGGCATCTTCGGCGGATACACCGGCGATGGAGCCAAGACCGTCATTCCTTCGCACGCAACCGCCAAGTTCAGCTGCAGGCTCGTACCCGGACAGGACCCCGAAGCCATCGAAGCAATGATTCGCGGGCATCTCGAAAAGAACACACCTGCCGGCTGCCGCTGGACCATCGTCTCACACGGCGCGAACCCCGCCATTCAAGTACCGGACGAATCACCTTGGCTTGAAGCAGCCCAAGGAGCACTCAAGCAGATCTGGGGCCGCCCCGCCGTACTGATGGGATGTGGCGGATCCATCCCGGTTGTCGGATCGTTCCAAACGATCCTCAAGGCCGACTCGCTCTTGATCGGCTTCGGCCTCGATGATGACCGCGTACATTCGCCCAATGAGAAATTCGACATCGCATGCTTCCGCGGTGGCACCCGCTCACACGCCGCGGTCGTCACGGCGCTGGCCGCCGTGAGCGACGACTGATGGCGAACTGCCTCCTGCGACTGCTCGCCACATCGCTGGCCATGAGCGGGAGTTTGGCGATGGCCGCGCCACCCGAGATCAGCATTCGGCAAGCTGGGGTGGGCGATGTGATGCCGATCGGACGAACTGCCGGTATTGAAGTGTTTGTGGACCCCGGTGATCTCGAGCCGGGCACGTACCTTCTGGAGTGGGAACACACCACACCAGATGGGGATCGACTGTTGTACCAACGGCGAATTCCGCTGGCTGGTGGTTTGACACGCGCGTGGATCCATGGTCCCACCCCTCGCCACGACACCCGCCCAATGCCGCTGCGACTGCGGCATGCAGATAATTTGGCAGTACTCGCCAGTACTACGTTGCAGCCGTCCAAGCAGGGCGGAAACATGCTCAACGAAGGGACCGAACTCATGCTCGTCGTCGGCGAGCAGCGATGCGGACTGGAAGGATACGAGTATGACGTTCCCAATCTGTCTCCAGTTTGGAGCCAGATCGCCACCGCGGTGCGCACCATCGCCGCTGAGGATCTGCCCGATCGGCCGAGCGGTCTCACCGCTGCCTCAAGCCTGCTCTGGACCGGGAGCACCGAGGGACTCGACGCAGCCCGCGCTTCGACACTTCGTGATTGGATGGAAGCAGGCGGTCATCTCATCATCTCGCTGCCCACCACTGGCGACCCATGGCGACTGGGTCAGGGTGAGGGGCCTTGGCGGGATCTGCTTCCGTGGCCACCGACAACGGAGCATGTCTCCGCCAAGGTCATCGCCCCACTCATCTCGCCGGATGATCTCCAGTCGCCACCAAACATGACGATGCCGATCCGCACGTTCGGCCCGACAGTCGGTAGCCGCGAGTTAACCCCGTGGTCTACGGTGCTGGCACTTCCGGACGGTCGTCCCTTTGGTGTGGCCAGGCCCGTTGGTTTCGGCAGAATGACAGTCATCGGCTTTGATGTGGCGTCTCCTTCGCTCCTGCGGTTTCGAGTCGATCAATCCGCCTCCGGCCCGCTGCCGGCTCCGTCCGTGTTCTGGAATCCCGTGCTCGCTCGCCGCGGTGATGCGCCGAGCCCCACACAGGATCGAGTCGCCATGGAGCAGGGCATCGCCGGAGGAGCGACGGCGAAACTCGTTGAGTTCACCGACGAAGTCGTCGCCGCAGGCATCCGGCAGACGGTGGCGGCGGGCGGGCGTCTGCTGTTCGTACTCATCTGGCTCGCCGCGGTCTGGCTCATAGGCGGCCCACTGCTCTGGCGGGTGCTCGGCAAGGTGCATAGACGACAGTTCGCCTGGCCCATCTTCACGCTGCTTGCCGCTGGCGGCGCCGCACTGGCGGCAGCGGCTGGCGGACTGATGAGTCTGCAGGCAGCAGAGGGGCGGCACTTCACGGTGCTTGAGCAGGTCGCGGGCATTCCTCGCCACCATGTTCGAAGCTGGATCGATCTGCGAATTCCCGGAACCGGCGAGCACCTGCTGAGTGTGGAACGGCAGACAGGCGAGCAGCCGCAGCTCGCCCACTGGATCGAACAGCGTCAATCCGGCATCTCCTTTGCCGACACACGCACATTGCAAGTTGATGCCAATGCGCCAGATCAACTTCCCGTCCAAGCGCGTTCGACCGCGGTTGGCCTGAGCCTTGAATGGTTCGGAGCACTGGACCCCGAAGACTTCGGCGGCGTGTTCCGGGTTATCGATCCGGTGCGGCCTGCATCGAACATGGTTTCAGATTCACCGCTGCAGGGCGTCATTCAGAGCAAGTTGCCCGCGCCGCTGCAGGATGTGTCGATCATCTGGATCGAAGCACGTCGTGAGCCAGTACGGATGCAGCCAACACCATGGGTACAAGCCGCCGACGCAGGTCACATGCCCGTGCAGGCTTGGTGGTGGAAACTTCAAGAAACTGTTCCGCCCCAAGGGCAGATTGGCCTCGGTCAATTGCCCGAACCGACAGTACAAACTGCGATGCCTCCACAACTCGATACTGCCTTGACCACCCAAGAGCGATCGTTTACCGCACCGGCGATGACCAGGCAGCGGCGACGGAGCGCGGTTGAATTGCTCGGCCTCTATCGGCTCGCCACGCCACCGCAGTGGCAAACCGATCAGAAGCAAAAGACACTACCGGGGGTCATGACAACCCGCCTCTTTGGGCAGGAATTGGATCTTGGGGCAAAGCTCGGCACGCCAATGCTCATCGTGACCGGCTTCATGAACGAAACCGATCTGCCAATTCCCCTAATGATCGACGGGAAGGCCATGAATCCACCTCAAGGTGAGATCATGGTCCGCTGGTTTCTCCCCATGCCCGATACCCCGCCGGTTGATGGAACCTCCCAGAGCCGTTAGAACAGACCCCTCACCATGCCGATCATTGAAACCATCAACCTGACCCGCAAGTATGGCGAACTCGTTGCGCTGGACAACCTCAACCTGTCCATCGATGCAGGCTCGTGCTACGGCTTCATCGGTCCCAATGGCGCCGGCAAGACCACGACCATTCGCATTCTCGCGACCCTGCTCAAGCCAACGTGGGGCGAGGCGAGGATCGACGGCCTGACGGTCGGCTATCAGAACTCGCTCATTCGGCCAATCATCGGCTACGTCCCCGACTTCATCGGCACCTACGACGACATGCTTGTGTCGGAGTATTTGGAATTCTTCGCCGCGTGCTACGGGATACATGGCTCAAAACGCCGCACGGTAGTCGGTGACGCGCTCGATCTGACGGATCTGGCACACAAGTCATCGTCGCAGGTCGCCGGACTCAGCCGCGGCATGAGTCAGCGGCTCTCGATCGCGCGGGTACTGCTGCACGACCCGCAGGTGCTGCTGATGGACGAACCGGCGGCAGGACTCGATCCGCGAGCTCGCATCGAGATCCGCGAGCTGCTCAAAGAACTCCGTCGTATGGGCAAGACGATCCTGATCTCATCTCACATCCTCAGTGAACTCGCAGAACTCTGCGACAGCGTGGGGATCATCGAGCACGGGAAGTTGCAATACTCCGGCAGCATGGGAGAAGCACTGCGACTGGCGGAGTCCGGCCTCGAATATGAGGTCATCGTTGATCAGCGACCAGAAGAGGCGGGCAAACTGCTCGCCACGGTACCGGGCATTTCCAAGGTCAAACTCACCCGCAATGGTGGGCAAGCCGTCCTGCACCTGATCATGGATGCAGACCATCCGGTGGAGCCATCCGAAATCCCGGCAAGGCTCGTCACCGCCGGCTTCCGCCTGAGAGAATTCCGGCGGGGCCGCGTTGATCTGGAGATGGCATTCATGCACTTGACCAAGGGCATCGTCGGATGAGCGAATTCAGCAAACCCCGCGTACTGGTCCTCGCCGATCGCAACCGCGCAGAAGTCGCCGCCGTTCTAGATGATCTTGATACGGACCTGACCGCGTGGTCCGCTTCGGTTCAGCACACCTCGACGGATGACGAAACTCCTCTGCCGACTAAGATCGATCTGGCCGTGGTCATCGGCGGGGATGGAGCCATGATCGGCCAGTCGCGTCGACTCGTGGGCTTGGACATTCCACTCGTCGGCATCAACTGCGGTCGGCTCGGATTCCTCGCGGCCTTCGACCCGGAGGCGCTTCGCCGATTCGCCTCTGAAGTCTTCGGTCCGAACCCCCCGGTCAGGCATCACATGCTGATGGAAGTGTTGCACGAATCCTCTTCGGGAACTCAGGAAACCATCGCCGTCAATGATGCCGTCCTGACCGCAGGGCCCCCATACAGCATGATCGAACTGGCCCTGCGTATCGGCGGCGTGCAGGGCCCACAGATGCGAGGTGATGGGTTGATTGTCGCCTCACCCACCGGCTCCACCGCGCACAACCTCTCCGCGGGTGGTCCCATTCTCGGGCCCGGCGTCGATGCACTTGTCGTCTCGCCGCTCGCCCCTCAATCGCTGGCCTTCCGTCCCATCGTCATGGATGCCGAACAGGGCGTGGAACTTGAGGTGGTTCGCGGCAACGAGGGTACGACCCTGGTTGTCGATGGGCAGCAGCTCGCGCCGCTGCTCAAGGGCGACCGCATCATCGTCAGGAGACACCACCGGACGATCCCGCTGGTCACCCGGCCGGACGAGCCGTTCTGGCGCATCCTTCTGGAGCGAATGCGGTGGGCCGCGCCGCCCGTTTTCCGATGAGTACCATGGCCGCATGATCGACCTCAAGGACCTCCGAGAGAACCCCGACCGCTACATCGAAGGCGCCCGCGCCAAGGGGTCGAACGTAGATATCCCGAAACTGCTCGAGTTGGATGCCAAACGCCGGGAAGCACTCTCGCGGCAGGAGTCCGCCCGCGCCGAGCAGAAACGCATCTCCAAGGAGATCGGGCCGCAGATCGGCAAACTCAAGGGACAACTCAAGAAGGTTGATGAGGCGGATCGGCCAGGACTCGAAGCAGAAATCGCCAAACTCGAAGCGGCACCTGCGGCACTCAAACAAACTGTGCAGGCGGCCGAAGCGGAAGTAGCCGAACTCGATGGGCCGCTTGAAGACTTGCTACTGCGCATACCGATCCCGGCGGACGACAATGTGCCGCGCGGCGAATCTGATGATGACAATGTGGAACTGCGACGATGGTCACCGGACGGTTTCGATCCAAGCCAGCCATATGAGGCCCAGCGGGGCTTCCAGCCGAAAACGCATCTTGAGTTGATCGAGCAGCACGGTCTCGTAGATTTTGAGCGGGGCGTGAAGGTCGCCGGCGCGCGGCACTACAGCCTGCTCGGCGATGCCATGCGGCTGCACAATGCCGTCCTTCGCTACGCATTCGATGTCATCACCGACGAGCGTGGCTTCACGCCCATGTCCGTCCCCGTCATTGTGCGGGAGGAGTGCATGCTCGGCACCGGATTCTTCCCGGATGGCCGCGAGCAGGCGTACCACATCGAAGAGTCATCGCGGGGCGCGGGCCACGACCTCTTTCTCACCGGCACGGGCGAGGTCGGACTCATGGGCCTGCACAGCGGCGAAATCGTGGATGAAGCCGATTTGCCCATCAAGGCCGCGACGCTCTCGACGTGCTTTCGGCGCGAGGCTGGCGCGGCAGGCCGCGATACCGCTGGCCTGTACCGTATTCACCAGTTCGACAAGGTCGAACAGGTCGTGATCTGCCGAGCAGACATTGACGAAGAACGCGCCCACCACGCCGATATGATCGAGACGGTGGAGACCATTCTGCAACGACTTGGACTCCCCTACCGACTCCTGCAGTGCTGCACCGGGGACCTTGGCTCGAAGAACGCCGACATGATCGACGTGGAATGCTGGATGCCCAGCCGCGGTACATTGGACGCAGACGGGAAACCTTCTGGGGACTGGGGCGAAACGCATAGCGCCTCGCGGCTGCACGACTACCAGTGCCGGCGGTTGAACCTCCGTTACCGCGACGCCAACCGCCAGACGCACTTCTGTTGGTCCCTCAACAACACCGTCATCGCAAGCCCACGCATTCTCATTCCGCTGCTGGAGATGCATCAGCAGGAAGACGGTTCGATCGAAATCCCCGAAGTACTCCAGCCGTACATGGGCGGACGAACCCGAATCGGTACCGGATCAGGCACCGGAGTCTGATCTCCGCTCATCCAACGTCATGCCAACCTTTGCCTTGCAGGGGTCAGATCTCGATCTCCGCCCGCGCAAGCCGAACACTGCATGCCTCCACAACACACACCAGACCTCCACCGAGTTCGAAGGTTCGACGGTGCTGCCGGTCATCGATGATGGCCTCCGACGCGTCCCGGATGCATTCGGAACTCATGCTGTCGGATCCGCTGCACAACGCGATGGAAGCGGCATGAATGCTCGCGCGTCGAAGGCCTTCGCTG
>DOVP01000304.1 GCA_003520025.1 Phycisphaerales bacterium | reverse complement strand
CATTGTCAAACTGAAGTTCCCGAGTCGTACGGTCAGGAAGGCGGCGATGGCCCCGGCCAGTCCGCCCGCAAGTCCGAGCGCTGCGCCCTCCAGAACCACCATCCACCCGATGAGCGACCCAGTGAAGCCGAGCGTCTGCAAGACGGCATGGTCACGGATGCGATCCTGCATGGCCAGAATGATTGCATTGGCGATCAACGCAAAGACGGCGGCAAGTGCGCCCCACGCCAGCATGCCCGCGAAGTCCACAAGTTCGACGATGTCCCGCGCGACACGGCCGACGAAAGCACGTTCTGGGCGGGTACTGGTGGGATATTCGTCGTGGGCAAAGATCTCGTCGATGGACGCTGCGACAGTTTCGAGCTCTGTGGGGTCATCGACCGACACATTGAACTGAGTGACCAGCCCACCAGATCCGCCTCGTCTTGCGACTTCCTGCAGGAAGGGGAGATGGACCCAGACGATGTTGCGGTTCTGTGGGTGATCGGTCTCCAGAATGCCAGAGACGTAGACCGTGACACCCGCTGCGCTGAAGCGATCACCAGTCTTGATGCCTCGCCGTGTCGCGAGTGCCTCTCCGACAATGGCCGCGTCTCCTCGGGCCTGCCAGTCCGCGATCGAACCGTCCCGTACCTGGCCATCGATTGCGAGTGTCAGGTCATCTCGGGGAACACCTCGAAACGTGACTACATCGAGCGATGCCCGGCAGTTGGACACGTGAATCTGCATTGGCACGACCGCCTTCACCCCGTCGAGCCGTTCAATGCGATCACCGTAGAACTGCGGGAGGCGGCTTGAGAAGGGGCAGAAGCGATTTTCGCGATAGACCACCAACGTCGTATCTTCAGCCTGCACCCGTGTTGCGGTTCGCACACCTTCCCGCATGGATTCGACCGAGACGAACAGGAACATCGCCACCGCAATGCCCGCGATGGTCAAACCAGATCGGATTGGGCTTCGCACGATCTGGCGAAGTACAGTCGGGATGACACGAACGGTGCGATTCATGCCACGCCACCCGTTTCTTGTTCGATCAACTGCCCCTTCTCAAGGTGCAGGACCGTGTCGGCCCACTCCGTCGTACGGGGGTCGTGCGTGACCATGACGATGGTGCGATCCTGCTCGTTGTTGAGCCGAGAGAGCAGATCCATGACTGCTGTAGCACTGTCTCGATCGAGGTCACCAGTTGGTTCATCTGCGAGCAGGATGGTTGGCTGTGTCACGATGGCCCGCGCGATGGCGACCCGCTGTTCCTGCCCACCACTGAGTTGCCGTGGGTAGTGTGCGTGCCGGTCCGCAATACCCACCGACTCCAATGCCTCACTCACACGATCGTGTCGTTGCCGTCTGGACAGTGGCTGGAGCAGCAATGGGAGTTCCACGTTCTCATACGCCGTCAAGACGGGAATGAGATTGTAGAGTTGGAAGATGTAGCCGACGTGCGTTGATCGCCACCGAGCAAGCGCGCTGCGGGAGAGCGTGTGTACCGGATCCCCAGCCACCGAGAGTGTGCCACTGGTTGGCCGGTCGATACCCGCGAGCAGATTGAGCAGTGTGGTCTTGCCCGATCCCGATGGGCCCATCAAGGCGACAAAGCCACCTTTCTCGATGTCGAGATCCAGATCCCGTAGTGGCGTGATCTCTTCGGTACCGCGTCGGTAGGTGCGAGTGAGTTGCCTGCATTCGATGATCGCCATGTCAATTCTTCTCCGTGGTATCGATCTGCACAGTCGAGCCGTCAAGACTCCGCTCACCGTCGAGAATGACACGGTCACCAGGCGATAGACCTTCGAGCACTTCGATCCATCCATCGATATCCGTGTCACCAAGGCGAACCGATCGAATCGCCGCCGTGCCGCCGCCACGCGCGTAGTTGGTGATGACCAATACCTCTCCACCGTCCAACACCGCGTCCTGCGGCACGAAGACCCGCGGAATCGTGCGAACTTCGTTCGAGTCGGTGGTCTGCTGCGGTTGAAGAATGCGAACCCGCGCCAGCATGTCGGGCTTGATCAGCCCCGAAGGATCATCGATGTGAATTTTTGCTTCGACGGTGTTCTTCTGCAGATCGGCGCGATGTACGAATCGAGTCACGTTGCCGGTGAAGACGCGGTCTGGCAGCACATCCACGATGATCTCGGCCGGATGCCCGACACTGACGCCGGAGGCTTCCGCAAGCGGCACGTCGGCACGAACCTGCATTTGAGACGGATCGTAGACATGCACGACATGTGACGAATGTTCATCGGGTCCGAATCGAATGACCGAGCCGGGCGACATCAACCGTTCCATGACGATGCCGTCGATAGGGGATCGGACGGTTGTTCGTTCAAGGGCCAATTCGGCATCGGCACGGATCGCCTCGGCTACATCGACACTTGCCTTGGCTGAACCAACTTCTGCCGCCAGCATGGTTTCGCGGGCCCGAAGTTTGGCAATCTCCGCCTCGGCAGCTTCGATCGTCATGGCCAGACGAGTCACCGGCCCCTCGGCGACCGCGCCGGTTTCGACCAATTTCGACTTGCGGGCGTGTTCATCAACGAGTGCTCGCCGCCGAGCGTCCGCTGCCGAGATGGCCGGTGTGATTGTGGCGAGCTGAGCGTGAGCGGAAGCCAGTTGTTGCTTGCTCAGAGAGAGATCCGCGTCAGCCCGCTGCAGGGCGATGGCCGCATCATCGCGGATGAGTTGCGCAACGGGCTGGTCTTTGGCGACGCGATCGCCCTCAAGCACCAGTACATCTTCGACGACACCTTCGATGAGTGCGCCGACGTACACACTGAACGGATCAGCTTCAACCCAGCCGGGAGCCTGGATGATTCGCTCTCGGCCATCGTCTGTCGTGGAGATTTCCGTTGTTTCCACGGGCCGGACGACAACGGTAATGGCGTGGACGTTGGTTGCTGGGCGAAGTGCGGTCCAGCCGACGTAGATGAGCAGGGCGGCAGCGACCACCACAATCGTCAATGGAAGTATGAGGCGTACCAGCCAGTGACGCCGGGGCATGGGAATGGACGTGTTCATGAGGGGTTCTCCCACGTGCTGAGCGTCTGCGGCGGTAAGGTCTCGAAAGTGCCGCCTACAGCGTGGCGAAGTTCGATCAGTGCGGTGGCTTCCTTGAGCCGCTGGGCAACCAAAGTGCGTTCGGCGGCGATGTGATGTTCCTGCGCGAGCAGCAGGACCGTGAGATCAACCACGCCTTCGGAGTAGGCCGATTGACTGCGGCGCAGGGCGGCGGCAGCAGCCGGAAGGAGATGGTCCGAGGTTGTACGC
>DOVP01000256.1:6167-6418 GCA_003520025.1 Phycisphaerales bacterium | reverse complement strand
TCGCGGTGTGGAGGTGATTCCACGATCGATATCGATTGGCCCCGCGGCGTTTCGGTGGAACTCTCTGGACCACCCACTTCGATTCAATGGGGTGATATGAACGGTGATGTCTTCACACCCGTGGAAGTATTCCGCGTTACCTGTCGCGGAGACACGCTTGATCTGGACATGGGACTCGATGTCGAGTCTGGCCTGCTGCTTCCCCCGTGTCCTGGCGACATGACTGGAGACGATGTTGTGGATGTCAACGA
>DOVP01000256.1:0-5827 GCA_003520025.1 Phycisphaerales bacterium | reverse complement strand
CTGCTGATTCTGGCTGGTGCATGGGGGCCGTGCGAAGATGATCCGTGTGTAGCAGATGTGACCGGCGACGGCGTCGTGGGGACGGAGGATCTGCTGTACATCTTGGCGTCTTGGGGCCCGTGCGTGGACGAGTAAGTCAAGTCGACCAAGCGGCGATCAGCACCAACACATCATTTACATCGACCTGACCGTCGTTATTGATGTCCTCGCTGCAGGGTGATTCACATGGTCCCCATGCTGCGAGGACGGCTAGCAGGTCATTCGTATCCACGACGCCGTCACCGTTGACATCGCCTGACAGACTCTGTTGGTGGATGGCAGTGAGGTCGGCGTTGATGGCGAGTTCCGCCGAAGCGCTCGTCAGTGCCAAATCGAGCAATACACCGGCCGTTTCATCGCCGGGCGGGATGACAGTTGGTATCTCCAGCGGAATGGTGGGCAGCGGTTCACCCGGAATATCGCCTGCCTCATCAAAGGAGGCGTCGGCGGTCATCGTGAGGAAGTCGGTCGCATCGCCGACTTGATGCGTGCCGTCGATGATCAGGACAATCGGAAACTCCATCGGCAACTCCCCAAGTGCCTCGTTGGTGACGATGAACGCCAATGTCGCCGGGACCGGAACCAGAATATCGTGCGCGCCCGGCTGGCCGTCGATGGGCGTGGCGGTTCCGACGGCAGAGGTTGTTTGTGTAATCGTTGCTGCGTTGATTGTTGCTTCACCCAGTGGTATCTCGATCGGTATGCCGCCCGGATACAGCGAGTCCGGCGCGACGGTTCGAAATGTCTCATAGAGCGCAGTGCCAGTCAGGGTCGCCGAAAGAACCGTCTCGGATGTCACGCTCCACGCAAGTCCGGTGATTGTCGCCGATGCGGTTTTTGGGTCGAGCATGAGGTGAAGTGGACCGGTTGGCACCGAGTCGCCGTCGAAGGCGATGGTGATGGTCAACTCGAACGAAATCGGATTATTGCCGCTGCCACCCCAAACTCCCGGAAGTGTGCGGGTCCCGTCGGGATTAGTTTCCTCGTCCCAGTCACCGATCAGCGTACCGCTCAGTACCGTACCGAGCGAGCCCTGCAGGTTCATCGATCCGTCGCTGGTCAGGTTGTACTCGTTTCCAACTGCGGCGGCGACCAGCAGCGATGCCGTCACACATGGAGCCAAAAATCTCATTTTTCAGGTCTCCTCTCACACATCATCCCACAGTGTGGCACAAATGGGGCTCAGATCCAAGCGAGATTCTGCCAACGGCTTGACCGGAGGCATGGTGATCGCCAATACTGTTACTTCAGGCCCTTTGAGGGCAGAACCAAAGTGAAGGAGTTCCAGCATGCGTGTACTAATGATGACAGCGGCCAGCATTTCCATTGGCCTTCTCGGGGCCTGTGATAATTCAGCCAAGTCCGGAAGCCTGATCGGGGCCGGAACCGGTGCACTGGCTGGTCAGGCGATCGGCGGCAACACCGAGGGGACACTCATCGGCGCTGGTGTTGGCGCACTCGGCGGATACCTCGTCGGCAACGAGATGGACAAAGATCGCGCCCAAAAGCAGCGACAGCAGGAAGCCAACAGCCCTGTGTACCAGAACAACGCCGAGTCGCAGCGTCTGCGGGCCGAGAATGAGCGTCTTCGCTTGCAGGCCGAAAACGAGCGACTGCGGCGTCAACTCGAGGACGACTGATCGTTAGGGTGTCGCCACGACGACGCTCTTGAGATTGATGAACTCGCGAATTCCCGGCACGCCCAGTTCGCGGCCGAAGCCGCTGTCTTTGATGCCACCGAACGGCACCCGGGGATCACTTCGGACGAAGTCGTTGACGGCGACGCTGCCTGCGTCGATTTCATCGGCGGCGATGGTCAGGCCGTATCGGCGGTCAGAGGTGAATACCGCACCGGCCAGTCCGAGGTCCGAATCGCCAGCGAGTTCGATGGCGTGCGATTCATCGCGGGCATGAATGAGACAAGCAACCGGGCCGAAGAGTTCCTCGTCAAAGGCAGGCTCACCCGGTTTGACATCATCGAGCACCGTTGGGGGATACCACCAGCCATCACGATCGGGGATCTTTCCGCCCATCAGAAGTGTCGAGCCAGCCGCGATCGTCCGCTGCACCTGCTCGTGCAGCCCCTGACGCAGATCCTCCCGCGCCATCGGGCCAAGCCTCGATGATTCATCGGTGGGGTCTTGCATCTCGATTCCGGCCATTCGATCAAGCACGCCATCGCGGAACTGCTCGTACACCGAATCGACCACGATCAAACGCTTGGCCGCGATGCAGACCTGTCCACAATTGAGCATGCGGCTTGCGACACACTTGTCGGCGGCGAGTTCGAGATCCGCATCCTCCAAGACGACATAGGGGTCGCTGCCGCCGAGTTCCAGGACGCATTTTTTTAGATTGGCGCCTGCATCTGCCGCCACGGCGCGCCCTGCCGCATCGCTCCCCGTCAGCGTGACGCCACGAATGTGGCGGTGAGCGATCACACCGGGTGAGTCGGAGACGTGTATGGGCAGATCGCAGAACAGCCCCTTGGGCGCGCCTGCTTCCCCGAAGAGATTCGTAATATCTTCCCCGCACCCCAGCGTGATTGGCGCGTGCTTGAGCACCATGGCGTTACCGGCCATGAGATTCGGCGCTGCTGCGCGAAAGACCTGCCAGAGCGGAAAGTTCCAGGGCATGATGGCGTACAGCACACCGATCGGACGACAGACGAGCGATACTTCTGCGCCTTCGATGTCGAACCGCTCATCGGCCAGCATCGATTCTGCGTGCGCGGCGTAGTATTCGCAGACCCAAGCACACTTCTCGACTTCCGCCCGTGATTCGCTGATGGGCTTGCCCATCTCCTCGGTAATGCACTCGGCGTATCGATCAACTCCGGCTCGCAGAAGAGCGGCAACTGTTGTCAAGACCTCCGAGCGATCGGAAAACGGTAGTCCGCGCCAATGCTTCCACGCGGCGTGCGCCGTATCGACACGTCTTGCAGCCTCATCGGCATCGATTGCCGGATGCTCACGAATCACCTGGCCTGTCGCCGGGTTGACGATGGGGAAGGGCTGAGGCACCGGGTATCAGTCGCCGCCGCCGTTGGCATCGCGGGTATTGACTTGGAACCAGCAGCACGGAAGGGGTTGCGTGGTGATCGTTGATGCCGTCATGACGGGTTCCTTACTCTGGTGACGAAGGATCCACGGTCGCAGGAGCCACAGTGGATGTCAAGCCACGCGGCGACGGCGACCGCCGAGCAGCATGAACACCGCCACCGTGGCCGGATTGGGGATGGCCGTCAGCGGCAGGGTCGGCGGGATGGCGGAGTAGTCATCATTGAAACCGTTGTACCAGCCGGAAATCAGCCCATCGCTCAGGGCGGTTGCGTCAGCCGCGGACCAGGCGTCGGACCAGTCCACAATGCCGTCTCCGGCCGGCGTGGCCAGCGAATGGGCCCAGAAGTAGGACGGGTCCCCGGACTGATCGTTCCAAGTGAAGTTGTCAGCGAAGATGCCGCTGCCCCAGTCGGTCCAGTCGTAGATCAGTCCGACATCGCTCAGTGCCAGCAGCATGTCGTGGGTGGTTGTTTCGTCGTTCCACTGATAGGCGAAGGCATGAGAGGTACCGCCTGTCGCGGCAAAGTCGATGACGGCGTACGAAGTAAATTGACCTGTTCCAATCGTTGCGGTGATATCGAGTATGACTCCTTCGTCGATGAGCAGATCGGCCGAAGCGGTGGCGGCAATCGCGGTCGTAGCCGCAGCGGCGATGAGACTGGTGCGCATGGAAGCACTCTCTGCCCGTGTCACGCGGGCGATGGTCGAGAAACGAGGCAGGTCTTCCGGCTGTGACCCGTGGCTCGATCGTCTTCCCGCCCGCGTGGGGCAGTGACGGTAATCGAGTGTCCCGCCCGAGGGGTGTTCCCTGATGGCAACACTTCCGGGGGGGGGGTCGTACGGCGGCGGCACCGCGGTGGACTCATTCCCGCTTTCTGCGGGGACCACACTTCCCTCTTGGCTGGCCCCGCAGCGCATGCCGCGAGCAGGCCAGAACCTCATTCTGCTTCGGAGGGTATCAGCCTTCGGCGTACTTGCGGCGGTACTTGTCGCGAAGTTGGGTATGCCGTGTACTCAGATCGATGGGGCGTCCGTCGATCCACGCCTGTTCAACTTCGGTGCGGATCTGGAGCGGGTCGCCGGTGGTCACGATGAAAGTGGCGGATTTGCCAGGTTCAAGGCTACCGAGGGTCTCCCCGACGCCGATGATCTCGGCGGCATCGATGGTGATGGCTCGCAGGCCTTCCTTGGGTGTCAGGCCGTTGGCAACCGCCGTGGCGGCGTGGTGGGGGAGATTCCGCAGATGCGCAGGCCGATCGCGGGGGGCGATGCAGAAGCGAACGCCTTTGTCTCGAAGGCGTGCGGGCAACGCATGAGGCTCGTCCGGGTTGCGAGAGCGGCTGCGGGGATATCGGTGTACACCTCGGACGATGACTGGCACATCCTCTTCGACCAGCAGGGAGGCGACCTCATCGGCTTCTTCGCCGCCGAGGATGATCGGGTCGAGTCCACGCATCTTGGCCCACGCGACGGCGGTTGCGATCTGCCCCGCAGTGGAGGCCTTGATCAGCACGGGCTGCTCGCCCGCGAGGGCGGGGCGGAGCGACTCGGCGCGACTGTCGGGCGTTAGCGTGTTGTCCGCATCGCACGCGGCGAGATAGGCCTCGGCTTCGTCCAAGTAGTCATTGAGCGTGTCGAGTTGCTTGGTAGCGGCCTTGCCATCGTCGCTGGCGCGGGTGCCGAACGAGGGCCGATCCATCGAGGGCCACTCGATCACTATGGCGGCTGAGGGTGTGACGGCGAGGTCTTCCCAGTCCCATCCATCAAGGTGAATAACGGCGGCTTGGCCCGGCAGCCGTCCACCATCCGGGACAACGAGCGCCGTCAGAATGCCCGACGCGCGGGTGACAGGAATGAGATCGCTGTCGGGATTGAGCGCCACGACGGCCCGCGCCTCCGGGGTGAACGATCCTTGCTCGTCATGATCGTGCGTCACCTCAGCCATGCCGGTTTCGACAAGCCCGAGGATCGAGTCGGCGGCGACCAGTCCCGGGTATACATGGCGACCTTCAAGATCAATGATCTCGGCGCCGTCGATGCTCGGTCGGTCGCCACGGCCGATCAGTGTGATGCGACCATTCTCGAAGGCCATCCATCCGCTCTCGAGCGGTTCGGCGGTGACCGGGTGGATGGTGGCGTTGATCAGCAGCACCGGACCTTCGGTATCAGACGCGGGGATCTGCCGCGACTGACCCAGAGCGGTGGCGGACAGGAGCGCGAGGGTAAGCAGGCTCATGATTCGAATCATTTCATCGACTCCTCATGCTCGGCGGGAATGCCGCAACAGCCTCGATGATCATCCACCGTGTCGTAGGGGTTCCTCACCCAAGCAGGCGTGGTTTCTTCTTCCTCCGGTTCCTTGAGTTCAGGCGGTGCGCCAAGTCCCTCGTGCAGAACCAGTTCTACGAGTCGTGTTCGTTCGGCGGCATCTCGGGCTGCGAGTTCAGCATCCTCGTCACGGTCGAAGTAGCGGGCTCCGTCGATCCAGGTCTGAAGACACAGACTGTAGGAGTCGAGTGGATCGCGGTTCCAGACGGCGAAGTCGGCGTCCTTCCCTGCTTCGAGCGATCCGGTTCGGTGATCGATGTGCAGTTGAATCGCGGGATTCAGCGTGACGAACTTGATGGCCTCCGCTGGTGGAAGGTCGCCAAATCGTACGGCTTTGGCCGCCTCGTCATTCATGCGGGTCGCCAGTTCCCCGTCATCAGAGTTGAATGACACGACGA
>DOVP01000188.1 GCA_003520025.1 Phycisphaerales bacterium | reverse complement strand
ATCGACCGACTCGGGCTGCGTGAGATGGACATGATGGCCATGATGACCTTCTTTGCCGACGAGGCGAGGCAGCAGGAACTCAAGGATCTCTTTGATGTGCTCAGCAAGCCGCTTCAGGAAGCGGCAGCATCGGCAAGCCGTGAGAATCTGCGAGCGCTTCGGGCGGTACTTGATGTGGTGCCAGAAGATGCGGGACGTGATATTCGTGGGCGGTTCATCAAGAGCGGATATCGCAAGGTTGGTCGGGGTGTCCACGACGCTCGCAGTAAATTGGTCGGCTTGCTCGAGAAATATGCCGATCAGCCCGAAGCTGCCGAGATCCAGGATGGCATTGCTGCCTTGGACGCGTCCTTTGATACGCTTGCGATGAGTTATATGGAGGCTTTGGCTGCCCAGCAGAAGTTGCGGACCTTTGCCCAGTTGGAGGGGGAAGTGCCCATGGAAGCGGAGGATCGGATCGAGGCCCTGCGTTCGCGCAGGGAGAAGATCGCCGAGCAGGCCATGAAGATCGTGGAGCGTTTCGTGGAGGCGGAGAAGGAATCTGAGGAGGTTGCGGAGTCGAAAGCGAAGGGGGGCTCTGGGGGGACCATGTCTCGCGAGGATGCCATCGCCAAGACCGATGTTTCGCCACTCACTGCCGAACAGGTGGAACAGTTCGGTCGATGGCTCGGCGCAGACGCAGAGGCGATTCAACTCATGGCGGTGCTGCAGCGCGACTACGAGGGCAAGGCCAACACGGAGTTGGAACAGAGAGGGCGGGCGATGGTCTCCGATTCGGATCAGGGATACGCCGCCAGACGCAAGGCGACGCGAGAGAAGCGGGGTGAGGCGACCAAAGCCGTGGATGCCATGGAAGCGGCGTTGTTCGATGATCTGGCCTTGGCACTCCCCGATACCATCGATCGGTCACGCATCGAGCGGATTCGAACCTCGCTGCAGCGATCACGTCGACGGCATCGCATGAGTCAGGATGACTGGCTGATGCGTCAACAGGTCGAGGCGTCCATCGATCTGGCCGCGATGATTCTGGCAACCGATCCAACACAGATCGATCCATCGGAGCGGACAGTCGTGCTTGATGCGCTCATTGCCTACGACGAGGCAGTGGTCGCACCGGTTGATGAACTCGCCAAGCGTATGGAGATCGTCCGGTCGCTGGAGGAGCGGATGTGGAGTGATGAGCACGAGGAGTATGACCCCGAGGTTCGGCAGGCCATGCGGAAGCGGTGGACGAAGCGGCGGTCGGACGTCAACGAATCGGCCGAACAGTTGGCCCAGCTCAACCGATCGATGGCCGAGGAGATCTTCGCAGCCGTTCCAGAGGAAACGAGCGGTACGCTTCGCGCTGCCTACGAGCGAGCGGCCTATCCCGAGATCTTTGGAAATGATCGAGCGGTTGATTCGGTCGTTGCGGAACTCCTTGCTACCGACGTGACTCCGGAGCAGCGGCAGAAGATCGAGTCCCGGGCCGACCAATATCGACAGGAGTGGTCGAGCCTCGCGCGAGGCATGGTCGAAGCCAAGCAGCGAAAGGGAGCCACGCAAGTATTTCCTCCAACTCGGGATAGCATGGAGTCTCAGTTGGCTCTGCAGCAACTGCGGTACCAGCAGGACCAATTGGAGCAGCGAACACTGGTGCAGATCGAACTGCTGCTGGATTCTGCGCAAGCGACGATCGTGCAGGCCCATTTCGACGGGGCCGAGGAAGGCAAGTGAGCAGATCCCTCTGGTGTTTCTGTGTCTTGCTTGCCGGATGCGGCGGATCGCACGACGGCATTCGCTTGGCCGCTGGTCCCGATGCGGCGATCGCGTCACCTGCCGATGCGCAGGGAGAATTGGTGTGGGTCGTGTCCCGTCCCGTGTACGACCGCGGCAGCAGTGGCCGCGCGACCGTTGATCCGCGCACGTTGATCGCCATCGAATCGCCGGAACAGGCAACGTGGCTTGTCTGCGCCCGTGTCAGCACCGATGCAGGGATTCGCCTGAGCGAAGCAATGGCCCAGACGCTTCAAGCATCGCCGCCGGGACAATCCCACCGACTAAACCTGACGCTCACTGATTCGATACCGGGGCCTGTGGTATCTGGCCGCCGCGTTATCGATGGTGGACAGTGGCGGTGGGACGGACTGAGTGAGGATGATGCCGTGTACACGATGAGCCTGCGTGATGTGGGAGGCAATGAACTTGCCCGCGTCGACATGGACGTTGCGACCGCCCGAAATCTGTATGAACATCTCAGCCGTGTGATTCGCGCCGTTCCGGCGCGATTTGCCGGCGAAACCAACTTGGAGCAGACACGATGATGAGCGGACTGGTTCTTCTTCTTGGCGGACTGATTGCCGATCCACTCACGGGGGCTGGGGCCGTGATGCGGGTGTGGCAGGTGGAGCCGCCTTTGTCGGCGTTGGCGCCGCTTGTGCCCGGGCAGGCTCCCAACGCCTGGATGCGAATCGACACCATCGATCTCGAGGGGAGTCGTGGCGACTTCTTGCCCTTCACCGATGATTTCCTAGCCCTCGTAGATGGTTCGTTCCTTGTCGAGATACCCGGCGAGTACGCCTTCCGATTGAGCAGCGATGATGGATCACAGTTGTGGATCGGTGGAAGCATGGTCATCAATCACGACGGTCTGCACGGTGCCGAGGCGAAGACAGGGGTGGCGACGTTGACGGCGGGGGCGCATCCATTTCAGGTCAAGTTCTTCGAGCATCAGGTGAGTGAGAAACTACTCCTCGAATGGCGAGTACCCGGGGAGGATGACTTTGTGGTTGTCCCGAAGACCGCCATGCAGTCTCAGTGGCCGGCGAAGCGAGCAATCACCTCTGGCACCAAGCGCGTGGCGGCCGCCTTTCGCGAGAAGCACGATGTTGGTCCCGAGCCGAGCGGTCCGCACAACGTGCTGACCGACGGACAGATCGCCGAGGGGTGGACGCAACTCTTCGACGGCGAGCAGGCTTCGTCTGCGTGGCGGGGCTACCGCAAGGATGAACTCCCGGCGGGATGGGTTGTTCGCGACGGGGCAATCGTCCGTCAGGGCGGCGGCGACATCATCACCCGCGAGCAGTTCGACGATTTCGATTTGTATGTTGACTGGAAGGTGGAGAAGGGCGGCAACAGCGGAATCTTCTTCAACGGCGGCGAAGAGGGGGGGGCCATCTGGGAGACCGCGCCTGAGATGCAGATTCTCGATAATGCTGGTCACTCCGATGGAGTTTCCGCCTTGCAGTCGGCTGGCGCCAATTACGCCCTGCATGCTCCGCCGGTCGACTCGAGCCGCGGCGCTGGAAAATGGAATCGCGTCCGCATCCGCGTACAGGGCGATCATGTGCAGTACTGGCTCAACGGCCAGAAGACCGCCGACTACGTGATCGGCAGCGACGACTGGAAGGCTCGCGTCGCCGGCAGCAAGTTCACGCACATGCCCATGTACGGCACGAAGTCGAAGGGGCACATCGGCCTGCAGGACCACGGTGACCCCGTGTCGTTTCGCAATATCCGTATTCGACGGTTGGACTCA